>JBDSJW010000090.1:0-26386 GCA_039917235.1 Kapaibacterium sp. (SeqCode)
ATCGATTCTATCCATGCTAACAGACTGGTGTAGTACTTCAGCGTTCAGACTGTTCAACGACGCGGATGACGTCGTTCCGATTACTCAGGCTGTTCAACGACGATCAGCCGCAAGGCGGCCGCAGTGAGCGAATGATGAAGGCCAACGCCGCGGATGACGTCGTTCAACAGTCTGCTACAGCGGATGTTTCCGGCGCAAATAATATCCCCCGGCAAGCGCCGAGCCCAGAACGCCGAGCGTTCCTCCGGCAATGGGGAAGAGAAGGGGGAACCGTGCAAGATCGCTCCCCCGCATAAATCCCTCCAGTCCCGGGAACACCAGCCACGCGCCGTAGAGCGCGGCGGCGGCAATAATCCCCCCGGCCAGCCCTATCAACGTCCCCTGAATCAGAAACGGGGCTATCACCCAGCGCCGCTCGGCGCCAAGCAGCCGCATTGTCCGGATCACCGAACGGCGGGAGACGACGGTAAGTTGCGCGGTGATCCCAACCACCCCCACCACGCTCAGCGCCAGCGCGATGCCGGCCACCAGCGCTATCCTGAAAAAGCTCTGTGTCCGCTCATCCACGGCCCGCACAAGCTCCCCGGGAAACGCCACGTCCTCCACGTCCCGGATGTTCCTGAGTCGCGCGCGGAGATCGGTCATCCCCTTTACGGTGCGGGCGTCGTTCTGCACTTCCAGCCGGATCGTCACCGGCAGCGGGAGATCATCCTTGACGATCGATCCATCCCCGCTCATCCCCTCGCCGAACAGCCGCATCGCCTCGGCACGCGAGCGGACCCTTGCCGATTCCACGGCGGGAAACCCGGTGATCTCCGCCGCCACCGCCGCTCCCCTCGCCGAATCTATCCCGTCGTTCAGAAATACCTCAACTGTTGCCGATGCGCGCGCCGCCTCCAGATCCGCCCGGTATGCCAGCGCCATCAGCGTAAACCCCCCCACGATCGCCAGCGCAACGCCGGTCATCAGCGCGCCGATGGCGGATGCGCCCGCAACGCGCCGGATCGAAGTGATCCCCTCCGCCAGAAGGACGCCGAACGTCATTCCGGCTCCGGCCCGGCCGGCATGCTCCCGGCGGTTGAGCGAAGTCCGCCGCCGTCGGATTCCAGATCCCAGCCGCGCATCGCCTCAAGCGTCGGCTCGTCGGTCAGTTTGTAGTGAACCGGGGTGATCGTCACATATCCCTCGGTGATCAGCTTGTCGTCGCTTCCGTTGGGACCAAGCAGGACGTTGTGCCCCTTCAGCCAGTAGTAGGGGCGGCCCATCGGGTCGTTGCGGACTTCGTAGTGATCATCCCAGTACGATTCCCCCTGCGGCGCTATTCTGATGCCGAGGATCTCCGATTCCGGCAGCGCCGGCACATTGACATTGATCAGCACCCCGCGCGGCAATCCCCGAGCCGCGATAATCAGCACAATCCACGCGGCCACTTTCGCGGCGTAGGTGAAATCGGCGTCGTTTGAAAAATTATCGAGGGAGATGGCGATCGACGGGATGCCGAGGAGGGTTCCCTCGGTGGCGGCGGAGACCGTGCCGGAGTAGATCAGCGATACCGCCGCGTTCCGCCCGTGGTTGATGCCGCTGATGACGATATCGGGGATCTCCGGCAGGAGCTGCTTTACCGCCAGCTTCACGGAATCCGCCGGCGTGCCGCTGACCGCCCATCCGAACGACTCGCCATTCCGCTCGAACTCAGTCGCCCGCAACGGCAGCGCCACGGTAAGCGCATGCCCCACCGCCGACTGCTGCGTGGTGGGGGCCACCACATCCACATGGCCTATCGACCTGAGCGCGTCGGCCAGCGCCCGGATGCCGGGGGAGTCTATGCCGTCATCGTTGGAAACCAGTATGCGGAGCGGCCGGTCAGGGGAGGGCATGCGAATGTCGGAGAATGGATAATGAGCGTTCCCGATCGGAAACCCGTGGATACATTATAGCAAAGCGTCGGCGGATGTTGCCGTCGACGCTTGCGGGATTAACTGTTTCGATGGCCGGCCGCGCGCAACCGGAAGGTCGTGCGCGCGCGGCGCTAATGCTTGAAGATATCGAGTTTGGCCGTGTCGTTGATCAGCACGAACGCCATAAAGATGATGATCAGCGCCACGCCGACCTGCTGCACCGCCATGCGGATCTTGAGGGGGACTTCGCGACGGGTGATCCCCTCGATCAGGATGAAGATCAGATGGCCGCCGTCGAGCGCGGGGATCGGGAGGATGTTCATGCAGGCGAGCGTGACCGAGAGCGCCGCGATCAGCCTGAAGAACTCCGCGAAGCCCAGCACCGCGTACTGGCGGGCCACCTGCGCGATCATCATCGGCCCGCCGACCGAATCCTTCAGCTTCGCGCCGCCGGTCAGGAGCTTCCCGACCAGGCCGAACGTGCCGGCCGTAACCGCCACGGTCTCCTTCCATCCGGCGGAGAGCGCTTCCGGGATGGTGTAATCGATATGCTGCATCGGGCCGCGATAATCGTTGTGGATCTCCACGCCCATGATCCCATCACTCCCCACCGTCACCTGCTTTACAACAGGGGCGCCATTGCGGTTGACCGTTACATCGATCTTCTGCCCCTTTCTGGCCCCCACATAGCTGCGGAACTGATCGACATCGGCCAGCGGGTTGCCATCCGCGGCGACCACTTCATCCTTTGCCAGGAGGTCCGCCTTATCCGCGGGGGAACCGGTCGATACGCTGTTGATGGTCACAAATGTCTTGTCGGGGGAGATTGCCCACTTTGTGGGATCAGAAGGGATTTTCGTCTGCGGGATGGTAATGGTGGCCGGCGTGCCGGCGCGATCCACCGAGAAGGTGAGATCCTTGTCGGCGTCGTGCTGCATCACCTTCTGGCGGATATCCTCGAAATAATCGACATGCTCGCCATCCACCGCAAGCACTCTATCCCCCTGAAGCAGTCCGGCCTGCGCCGCCGGGCTGGTGGCGGGGATGGGGCCGACCACGGTGGTGGCGCTTACGTCCTTCCCCTTGGCGTAGTTCATGCCGGCGAAGACGAGAATGGCGAGGATGATATTCATGATAACGCCGGCGGAGATCACCAGCGCCTTCTGAAATGTGTTCTTCGAGCGGAACTCCCACGGCTGCGGCTCCCGCGTGGCGTAGTCCGCGTCCATGCTCTCATCCACCATGCCGAGGATCTTGACATATCCACCAAGCGGCAGCGCGGAGATGCGGTAATCGGTGAATTCCCCAAGCTCCAGCCCCTCCGGCAGCTTGCCGAAGGTGAAGCCGGTCTTCCGGTTCCAGCCGAAGAGGCGCGGGCCCATTCCAACGGCGAACACCTCGGCGCGCATGCCGGTCCAGCGGGCCGCCAGAAAGTGGCCCAGCTCATGAACGAACACGAGAATGCCGACAACGACGATGAAAGCGAGAATCGATTCGAGAAAAACCATGGATGTACGATCCTAAATGGGGACGCGGTTTTCTGTGGCACACGCGCAGTTTCTATTCCGATACCCGCACAACACAACCCCCCGACATATCATTGCGCAAGATAAGAACGAACGGCTTCCCGCGTTCGTTTATCAGCTTCAAAGATATTTTCCAGCGATGGCTCATCGGCGATCTCAGCTTCACCAAGGGCACGCTCGATCAGCCGTGGAATGTCGTTAAAAGCGATGGTTCCGTCAAGAAACGCGGCAACCGCTACCTCGTTCGCCGCGTTCAGCGTGGTTGGGGCAGTCCCTTTCCGATCGAGCGATTCGTACGCCAGCCGGAGGCAGGGGAAGCGACCGGGATCGGGGGGGAAGAAGGAGAGCGATCCGATGGCCGCCAGCGAAAGCCGGTCAAAATCGTTGATAATCCGCTCGGGATAGGCCAGCGCGTACTGGATCGGCAGGCGCATGTCCGGCAGACCAAGCTGCGCCTTTACCGATCCATCGATAAATTGCACCATCGAGTGGATGATCGACTGCGGATGGATCACCACGCCGACCTTTTCCCGCTCCACGTCGAACAGCCAGCGCGCCTCGATCACCTCCAGCCCCTTGTTCATCAGCGTGGCGGAGTCGATGGTGATCTTCGGCCCCATGTTCCAGTTGGGGTGCTTCAGGGCGCGTTCAAGGGTGATATGCGCGAACTCCTCCGTCGGCAGATCGCGAAACGGCCCGCCGGAAGCGGTCAGGATAATCTGCTCGATCGCCTCCGGCCGTTCCCCGACCAGGCATTGAAACACGGCGCTATGCTCGCTGTCCACCGGGATCAGCGTGGCGTGATGTTCCTTCAGCAGCCGGTTGATCAGCTCTCCGGCCACCACCAGCGTCTCCTTGTTCGCCAGCGCTATCCGCTTGCCGGCGCGGATCGCCGCCACCGTCGGCGCCAGCCCCGCAAAGCCGACCAGCGCGCTCATCACCGTGTCGATTCCGGGACGCGCCACAACATCGCACAGGCTTTCCTCCCCCTCCAGCACCTCCACGCGGTCGCCGTAGAGCTTCCGGGCAACCGAGGCGGAGCAGGGGTTGGAGACCACGACGGTATCCGGCTCAAACTCCGCGATCTGCGCGCCAAGCAGCTCCACGTTCCCGTTTGTCGTCAGGCAGGCCGCCCGATAACGGCCGGGATTACGCCGCACCACGTCGAGCGTCTGCGTTCCGATCGACCCGGTCGATCCAAGGATTGCAAGCTGCTGCAATTGTATAGGCATCTGTTGCATGACTCCAGGCCCGCGGGGGCTCAACTCATCTCCACTTCGCGGATTTCCCGCGCGTCCCGCTTCTCCCGCTCCTTGTCGCGATCGCGCTCCTTCTCCTTTACCTTCGGCTCGTTGAGGAACTTGTCGGTGATATCCGCCTGCTGGCGGAGGGAGAAGAAGTGGAATTCATCCACCGGAAGCGATTCATCGAGCACCACCTTGACCCTGACGAAGTACTTCAGCATCAGCTTCGTGAGACGGCTCGGCGATCCCTCGGTCAGATAATCGATGATCGTCGGGTTCGCCGTCAGCGTCAGACGGAACTCCCGCGATCCCTCCCTGAAGCGTGCCAGCCACCGCTCGATATTCCTGATAACGGTGCTCTTGGACTGTACAAGGCCGCTGCCGGCGCAGACCGGGCATGGCTCCGAGATGGTCTGCACCACCTGCTGGCGGATGCGCTGCCGGGTCATCTGTACAATCCCGAACTGGGTCATCGGAAGCACCACCGATTTTGCGCGGTCCCTCTTCATCTCCCGTTTCAGCTCGTCGTAGACTTTCTTCCGGTTCTTTTCATCGTACAGATCGATAAAGTCCACCACGATCAACCCGCCGATATCGCGCAGACGGATCTGCCGCGCTATCTCCCGCGCCGATTCCAGGTTGGTCCGCAGGGAGTTCAGCTCCTGATCCTTCTTTCCGGCGTAACGGCCGGAGTTCACGTCAATCACCATCATCGCCTCGGTCTGATCCAGGATGATGTAGCCGCCGGATGGGATGTAGGTCCTCCGCTCGGAGATCTTGTGCAGCTCCCGCTCCACGCCGAACTGATCGAAGATTGGCGTGGAGCCGGAATAGAATTCCACTTTCTCCACAAGCTGCGGCGCGGCCCATGCCACGTAATCCCGAATCTCCTTGTAGAGCGCCTTGTTGTCGATCACCACCCGGTTGGTATCGGGCGTGAAGAGATCGCGCATCACCGTGTTGGCGATCGATTGATCTTTATAGAGGAGGGAGGGGCCGTTGGTCTGCTTGATCTTCTGCTCCACCGCCCGCCAGTTGTCGATCAGCATGGTGAGATCCTGCTTGATCACCTCCTCATCCTTATCCTGCGCCACGGTCCTGATGATGCAGCCATAGCCCTCCGGCAGAATGCTCTTGGCGATCCTGCGGAGACGGCGACGCTCCTTCATCAACTGAACCTTGCGGGAGATGCCGATCGACGGATCGAGCGGCAGGAGGACGAGAAAACGCCCCGGCAGGCTGACCTTCGTTGTGACGCGGACGCCTTTCGACGCATACGATTCGCGCGTTACTTGGACGATCACATCCTGCCCCTTCTCCAGCGCGATCGTCACTTCGCCCGAGCGCTTTGTCTGGAATGTCGGCAGCTTTGCATCGGCCGTCGGGCCTTTGATCGGCGCGTCGGAGGAGTCTTCGCCGCCGCCGCGTTTGCCGCCGCGATGCGGTTTGCGCGGTCGCGCGGATGGCTTCTTTGCGGCTTCCTCGGGAGCCGGTTGCGTTGTCTCCGGCTGCGCGGGCTCCGGCGTGGCCGGGGATTCGGCGCGGGGCTCGGCGGCATCCTTTGCTTTTCCACGTCCGGCGCCTCTGGTCGGGCGGGCGCGGCGCGGGCTTTTCTCAACGTTTGCCGGAGCTTCCTCGTGGGGGGCTTCGGCGGCGGCTGGTGCCTCATCGCGCGGCGCGGGCTTGACCGGCTCATTGCGACGGGTTGTCTCCCTGCTCCGGCGATCCTCCTTCAACGGACGATCATCGCCGCGCGTTCCCAGCCTGTAGGTCTCCTCGTGCGATAGTTCGGCGGGGGGCTGCTCCGTCGCTGGCGCTTCGGCGCGGGGCTCGGCGGCTTCTCCCTCGCGACGATCGCCACGCGGTCGGTCGCGCCGGTTGCCTCTCCGATTGTTCCGGCGGCCATCGCCCCGTTCGTTGCCGGCCGCGGCTCCGGTTTCCGTCCCTTCCTCGCCTCCACGTGCCTCCGGTGCCGGGCGGTCATCCCGCTCGCGACGGTCATCACCAGACTGTGATGATTCGCGATCGTCCGATCCTCCCTCATCCGAAACCCTGTCGTCGTGACGATAGCGCTCCCGCTCGCGGTCGCGGCTCCGCTCATTTCTCCGCTGATCGGATGAAAGCGATTCATTCCCTGACGATTCGTTCTCCTGACGGCGTTCCGGCTGCGGCTCGGCTCCGCGGTCATCGCGACGGCGATCGTCGTTTCTGGGACGATCATCCCGGCGACGGTCATCGGCGGGCTTCTCATCGCGGTCATCGCGGCGGCGATCATCAGTTACTTTTTCAGTGCGGTCATCGCGGCGACGATCATCGGCGGGTTTCTCAGCGCGGTCATCACGGCGGCGATCATCGGCGGGCTTCTCGGCGCGATCATCCCGGCGACGGTCATCAGTTACTTTTTCAGTGCGGTCATCACGGCGGCGATCGGCGGCGGGCTTCTCGGCGCGGTCATCGCGGCGGCGATCATCGGCGGGCTTTTCAGCGCGATCATCACGGCGGCGATCATCCGCGGGCTTCTCGGCGTGGTCATCGCGGCGGCGGTTCTCCGGCTCCCTGACGGGGCGTTCGTCCTGTTCCGAACCATCTCCCTCAGGCGATTCCGTCTGAGCGGTTTCGGCATCGCCTTCCTCGCCATCGCGACGGCGGTTCCTGCCGCGACCTCCACGACGACCGCGTTTGCGACGGCGTTTCCGCTGCTCCTCCTGCTGTTCCGGCGTCCCCCCTTCTTCGATGGCATCGCCCCCCTCCAGATCCTCCGGCTGATCCTCCAGATCCGCCGTTGCAACTGTGTCCTTCTCCTTTACAGGAGGGCGTGGGGGCTGCTCCTTCTCGCGACGGCTCTGATCATTACGGTCGTTACGACGGTTGCCGCCGCGTCCGCGATTCTCCTCGGTCGGCCGTTCCTCGGCTGGCCGTTCCTCCGCCGGGCGCTCCTGTGCCTGCTCGGGCTGAACGGTTCCATCGGTTTCGGGACGGGCCTCGGCACGATCCCTGCTGCCATCACGACGATCACGATCGCGTCCGCCGCGCCGGTCATCGCGACCCTGGCGACGATCACTGGAGCGGCCATCGCCGGAACGTCCGTCGCGTTCGCGCGGGGCGGGAGCTGCCGTGGCATCGGAATCGGTGGCGGTGGGTTGTGGTTCTTCCTCGGCGCGCGCCCCCGGCGCATCCTTGCGCGGGGCACGATCGCGGTCACGGCTGGATTTGCCGTCGCGTCCGCGGGGCTGCTCATCGCGACCACTTTTCTTATCGTCGGGGGAGGAGGGCGCGCGGGCTTCTACTTTCTTATCGCCCGGCTCGGCGGCATCATCCTCGTCGTCATCCTCATCATCTTTTTCGTCGAGGAGGTCCTTGAACTCATCCATTGCCGACCCCACGTCGGAGAAATGGAGGAACGCGTCCTGTGTTTCGCCGATGCTGACGAACGCGGCGTTCATCCCCTGGACCACGCGTTCAACGCGCCCCAGGTAGATTGAGCCTACATGGCGCTCCTTATCGGGAACTTCCAGAAAAATTTCAGCGAGGCGTTCGTCTTCGGTTATCGCAACCCGGATCTCAGTGGAGGTTGCGTTGATGATAATTTCTTTCTTCATGGATCGATGAATGAGCCCATGAACCAAGTCGGCGAAGACGGGAAGGAAGCTGGAGGAATACGGCAGGCGGAGAGACTAATCGAGGTGGATGCGTCCAGAGTGAAGTAACAGATGGATACAAGAACTGTCCTGAGCAGCGGTTCCGGTCCTGGAATGGAGCGGAATACCGTATGCTGCCGGTACCGCGATGTGAGTCGATTTGCTGCACGAATCCTTCCGGCGTGGCCGGCGCGAGTGCGAGTCCGTCGGTGTCGCGCAGGCATTCAATCTCCAGAGAGAGATCGAGCGCGCGAATCACCGTGCTCAGCATCAGGCGCAGTGCCGACCAAAGGGCGCCGAAAAGTGCCACGGGCGGTGGGCTTAAAAAATAAAAAAGAGGCCAAGCTGATCTGTATCGCACCGTATCATTACTGACCGCTGCTTCCTTCCGGATCTGACGGGATTGGGTATGATACGGCCGCACAGGACTTGACCCCAAAACTTTCTGAATTATTGGGCAAATATAATGCGCCGCGCCTCTTCTGGCAAGCGAAAGAGTTGAAGAAAGTGTTTGGCCGTCGCCGGAGAAGGGGAAACGATCGTCGTGGATTGGTTGGGCGATCGCCATGTGATAGCTTTGAATCTCCTCTCCAACAGGGAGGAGGCTCCCCGAATCGCGCAATGCCCGGTGGGAAATCCACGCGATCGACAACAATCCTCAGCCCGTCATGAGCTTGATGTATCGTCTCAGTTCTCTCCGATTATCGATCGTGCCTATCGCGATCCTCCTGTCGCTGGTTCTGTGGTTGCCGGCCGTGGCGCAATCGGAGGATTCGTTGGGGCTTCGTCCCATTCGTCCCAATCCCCCGCGCGTCGATCGCCTGGTCAATGGGATGAGGCTCGAACTTGACCGTCGGGCGCTGGCGCGGGTGCTGGCCGGCGATCGGTTCGATCCGCTTCTCGGTGCCGTGCTTGATTCGGCATTCGCGGATGGGGAGAGGGAATCGCTTGCCACGACGCTGCTGCAACGGTTCCGGCGGATGATGCCGGCGGGGAAGCATCTGGAGGATTATTTCATCGGTCGGCCGCACGCCGATCGGGTTCCCGATTCCCTGGTTGCGGCCAGGGTTGTGGAGCGCGTGGATAGCGTTCTTCAGGTTCAGATCATCGTGATTCAGCGGCGGCTTGCGCTGGCCGGCGCGCCGAATGTCACCATCAGGACCACGAGGAATCATGGCGTCGAGCTGTTTCTGACGGGGGCGCAGGCCGCGAAGGCCAAGGAGAACAGAGCGCTGATCTTCAGCCCGGCCCAGGTGGCGCTCTACACGGCGCACGACAACGCGGACGCGGTGCGCCTCCTCCGCGCGGCCGATGCGGCGTTGATGAAATCGGCCAGTCCAAGCTCGGCCGGGAGAAACCGGCGGGGAGCAGATCCCTTTATCGATCTCCTCGTTATAACATTCCTGACGGAGAACGGAACGCCGGGGACGATCACTTCCAGCAATGCGGGCTCCCGGCTTCCCAAAGCGAGCTACTCGTTCAACTTCATCGGGGATAGCGTTTCGCGGTTTATCGAGCGCTTTAACCTTCCGGCGCTGCGCGTGGTAAACTCCCGTTATGCCGTGCTGCCGCCATCGGGATATCGGGACGGAAGGCATCAGGAAGGGGAGGCGCTTTCCGAGATTTTTCTGGTGGACCGGACGCCGGCAATGGTGATCCAGCCGGTGCGGGGAATTGTTGACTCGATATCCCCGATGACCGGGCAACCGGAGATCGCGATAGAGCTTTCCGTGAGCGACGCAAAGCGATTCTCGGATCTGACCGCCGCGAACATCGGTAGGAGGATCATTATCGCGATCGATGGGGAGGTGATCATGGCGCCGGTGGTCCGCTCCGCGATTCCCAACGGAAGGCTCTCCATCGCCGGCGTCCCGGACGAGCGCGTGCGGAAGCTTCTTGTCTGGTCGCTTACAGCGGGGAGCCTGAGTGTTCCGATGAAGATTACGGAGGAATATCTCATTCCCCAGTATCGTTGAATTTCATGTGGTGGTTCTTCCGCTTCTCATTCCCCGGGCGGCCCGGCGGTCAGAAGAACGGATTCAGGACCATCCGTCCGTACGCGATGAACGCCATGAGAAGGCCCAGCACGCCGCTCATGATGATGGGCGTGATCTCGCGGTACTTGGCGTGCACCCCGATGAACACGAGGCTCTCGATCGCCAGGACCGTGGCGGCCACCACCGTGAGCGCCGGCTGCCAGTGGAAGGCGGCGGGGACGATCAGCCCGACCGTGCAGACGAGTTCGACGATGCCGAGGGCTCTCCAGACTTCCCGCGGCAACGCATCAAAGGACCGGGCCTGCTTGCTTACCTTGTCGAACATGAAGACCTTCATAACGCCCGACATTCCGTACAGGAGCGCGGCGAGCACCTGCAGGACCCACAACAGGATGTTCATCGTGCGCCTCCTCCCGGTTTCCGCGTCGGCGCGCGCAGGGCGAAGGGATCATTGACCTTGAGAGATATCCCGCTGATGCCTGTGACTCTCTTCATTCGCATTCCCGTAATGTGATTGAGGTTGAAGCGCTGCCCGCCGAGGCTGAACTGCATCGTAACCCGCAACGTACAGCGCGCGAACACGGCTCGGAACGAACCAAAGATACGGTGCCATCGTACTCCTCCAATCGCCCACCGATTACCAGCATGTTGAACTACCTGCCATCGCTGTCGTAGTGTTGCGCGACGAGTTCACAAACCGCTGAGCAATGTTCCGCAGGTCGTCGTCGACAACGGCTATTACTTGATTATAGAGCACGTTGCGTGCAGAACACTTGGCAGCGGCGCGATCGTGCAAAGCGAAGTGTGGCAAGGAACTGACGACGCGACGCGGTATGTATGTGGAGCGCAGCGTTGCTCACACCCTGACTTCACCGAAGGCGACCCGCACGAGACGATGCGCGGGATTGTGAGCGTTACGAAGCGGCGGGTGATGTCAGCGAACCGCTCACTGCTCATGCGGAAGGTCGCTGGCGCCGGAACGGCAAAGCAGGCATTGGGGCTGCCGCCAGATCAGCGATGATCCTGCTCATCACGCACTGCCTGACGCGCATGCAGCTCTTCGATGCGGCCAGCAGACTCGTCGTCATCCGCAATAATACTTTCCGCAGCTCAAGCAGTTACGAGGTCGCCGCAAGATTATTCGTGCTCGAAACGCCGTAATTCAACAGTCTGGTAGCTGTCAGAAAACTCCCTCCAGTTCTCGATCGCTTCCGCCCATGCCGGGCAATAACCATCCAGGTGTACAATCATCGTATTGCATTCAGATCGGCAATAGATAGTAATGCCTGCCTTATATCGTCGGCCAGGACTTGCATTTATATCAATCGCTTGTTTGGATATGGAAAAGAGTAAGCCAGCTTTCCTACAAATTGGACATCTGCGATGTGCGGGTTTGTGAAGGTTGCCCGAAATAAAATCAATTTCTAATTTCTCTATGGTATTCATTATGTGCCAGATATTCCGCCCCGCCGGTGCCTGAGGAAAACCAGGCACTTCCTCCGTCTCCTTTCTCCCCCCGCGCACAAAAGATTGCGCATGGTTGATAGCACCAACAAAAATGGCCGGGAAATTCTCCCCGGCCATTTCAATAATCATTCGCGATATTCCCGTCGCTACGTTCCCGCCTGACGCTGCTTCTCCTCGCCGAAGACATATTCCGGCTCGCCGGTGCGGGAGATTACTTCGGCCGGGACCACCACTTTCTTCAGGTTCGGGCGGTCGGGGAGGTGGTACATCACCTCAAGCATCGCCTCCTCCATCACGCCGCGGAGGGCGCGGGCGCCGGTCTTGCGGAGCTTGGCGCGACGGATGATCTCCATGATCGCATCCTCGCGGAACTCCAGATCGACCCCTTCCATTGCAAGGAGTTTGCGGTACTGTTTTACGAGCGCGTTTTTCGGCTGTGTCAGGATCTCCCGCATCGCCTCGTCGGTGAGCGGTTCCAGCGGGGAGATCACCGGCAGGCGGCCGATAAGCTCGGGGATCAGCCCGAAGCGCATCAGATCCTCCGGCTCCACGTGGCGGAACATCTCCGATTTCTCGTCGATCTTCTCCTTTACATCGTTGCCGAACCCGATGCTCGTCTTCCGCGTCCGCTGGGCGATGATCTTCTCAAGGCCATCGAACGCGCCGCCGCAGATAAAGAGGATATTTTTGGTGTTGATCTGGATCAGCGGCTGCTCGGGATGTTTGCGGCCCCCTTTCGGTGGGACGTTGGCGCGGGTTCCCTCAAGGATCTTCAGCAATCCCTGCTGCACTCCCTCGCCGGAAACATCGCGGGTGATCGATGCGGAATCGCTCTTGCGGGTGATCTTGTCCACCTCATCGATGTAGATGATTCCCCGCTCGGCGCGCTCCACATTGTAGTCGGCGTTCTGGAGGAGCGATACAAGGATTGTCTCCACGTCGTCGCCAACGTAGCCCGCCTCGGTCAGCGTGGTGGCATCGGCGATGGCGAACGGGACATCCAGGAGGCGCGCCAGCGTCTGTGCCAGCAGCGTCTTGCCGACGCCGGTGGGGCCGAGCATCAGGATATTCGATTTCTCGATCTCCACATCATCAAACCCCGAGAGGGTCTCCTGCGATTCAATCCGCTTGTAATGGTTGTAGACCGCCACGGCCAGCACCTTCTTCGCGTAATCCTGGCCGATGACATATTCATCGAGCGCGGCGCGGATGCTGCTGGGGGTCAGGCGACGCTCAAGCTGCGAGGCGCGGAAGAGTCGCGCGTTCTGCCGGAGGATATCGACCGAGCTCTGGATGCAGATATCGCAGATATAAACATTTGGACCGGCGATGATCGATGTCACCTCGTCGGTGGTTCTTCCGCAGAAGGAGCACCGGACCAGATCGGAGGGGAGAGTATGGATATCGTTTGCCATGTCGGAACCCGGGATCGTGTGCTGGGGGATACTGATAAAATGCCCTGGAGGGATCGCGATGCGGGGAGCCGGAGGCGCCCATCGCGTCAAGGAACTCCAGGCGGATTGTACTGTTGACGGCGTTGCGCCGGCCGGGAATGGGGAGGGGCTCTTATCAGGCTGTTGAAGGACGTCATCCACGGCGTTGGCCTTCATCGTTCGCTCACCGCGGCGTCCGGAAGGAACGCCTCATTTGCTCAGGTTCGGCCGCCTTGTGGCTGATCGTCCTTGAACAGCCTGGGCATCGGAAGTAATTCAACAGCCTCTTGTCGTCCGTTCTTTTCTTGAATGCCGGCCCCGTTGAACGGCGGGGCCGGCATTCAGGTCATCAACGCTGTTCAGCAACCGTGCCCGGTCACGCAACGTGGCGGATCAGTGGGTGCTGGTCTGCGCGTGCGCCGGCTCGGTGCTGGTCTCGATCGTGATCTTCTGGTCGCCGGTGGTCGAGGGGATCTCCGGGAGATCCTTGCTGGCTTCCTTGCGGCTGTAGAGGACGCGGTCGATCAGGCCATACTCCACGCCATCCTGCGGCGACATCCAGAAATCGCGATCGGCGTCGCGCTGGATCTTCTCATAGTCCTGGCCGGAGTGGGCGGAGATGATCTTATAGAGCTGTTCGCGCATGCGGACCATCTCCTTCAGGGCGATCTCCATATCGGTGGACTGCCCCTGGGCGCCGCCGGACGGCTGGTGCATCATGATACGGGCGTTCGGCAGCGCCATCCGCTTCCCCTTGGTGCCGGCGCAGAGAAGCACCTGCGCCATGGAGGCGGCCATACCGACGCAGATCGTCGAGATATCCGGGCGGATATACTGCATGGTATCATAGATCGCCAGGCCGGCGCTGACCACGCCCCCCGGGGAATTGATATACATGATGATATCCTTCGACGGATCCTCCGATTCCAGCAGGATAAGCTGGGCGATCACGACGCTGGCGAGGACGTCGTCGATCGGCGAGTCGAGCATCACGATACGATCCTTCAACAGGCGCGTGAACGGATCCGATGATGTCGTGCCGCGAGCAGTGTGCTCAATAATTTGTGGAACCCACATAACGATTTCTTGGTTATTCGAGTGAAAAGAAGCGTTCCGACGGAATCATGCCGTCCCTCCGGTGAAGCCTCCCCCAGTTCCGGCGCATCGATAATGACGTCCGACCGCGCCCGATACTGGCTGTTTTGCCGAATGATACAGATGCACCCTCCGATGCCCGCGGGCATCGCGGCTGCCAACGTTAAAGACAGGCCGGGGAGAGGACGTAACGCCGATATGCGGTCCAGGTTTCAGATTTCCCCGGATCACCCCTCGTTGTTCCCCGATTCGGCATCCGCGGTCTCCGGCTCGGCCGCGTCGGCGGAATCGGTCCCGCTGGCCTGTCCGGCCGCCTCGGCCGCCGCCAGTGCCGCCGTCTGCTCCTTTGCCAGCTCGCGGTCCTCCACCTCATCCACCGTCGCGTAGTCCTCAAGGAACTGGATCGCTTTCTCGGCGAGGATGCGATCGCGGATCTTGTCCGATTTCTTGAAATAGCCCAGAAGCGTCTCGTAGTCGATGCCGGTGCGCTGCGATTCCAGATCGGCCAGCCCCTCGTAATCCACATCATCAGCCAGGAGATCCTCCTGGTCGATGATCTTATCGCGGAGGATTGCCCAGCGGACGGTCCGCTCGGCGGTCGGCCACATCTCCGTTGTAAACTTCGTCTGATCGAAATCCTTCGGCAGCTCCTTCTTCGGGCCGCTCTTCATCTCCTCAACGAACGATTTCAGAACCTCGCCGACGAAGACAGTGGGGACATCGAAGTTGCCGTGGCGCTCAATGATCGTACCGATCAGCTCATCGCGGAAGTAGCCGGTGTAGCGGCGCTCGTACTCCGCCTCCACCCCTTCCTTTACATAGTCGCGCAGATCCTGCATGGCTGCGCCGGGGTTCTGCGTTGCCTTCTGCGCCAGCTCATCGTCCAGTTCCGGGAGGATCACCTTCTGGATCTCCCGCACCGTCACCTCGTAGTTATTGATGTCACCTTCATCGCCGGTCGGCAGATCGATACGGAAGGTATCATCAACCTTTGTGTTCAACAGGGAGGCTTTCAGCTCCTCGTTGACATCGGGGCGGTTGAGGAAGAGGCGGACATCGCGCATCACATTCCCTTCCTGCGGCTGGTCATCCACCATCCGCTGAAGGTCGATCCTGACAGCGTGTTGGTTGTCGGCAATCGAATCGGCCGGCTCGGTGGTGGAGAAGTTCTCCCTGATCCGCTCAAGCTCCGCCTGGATCTCCTCCTCCTCGACCACATGGAAGATCTTCCGCGCGGGGATTCCCTTGTACTCGCCCAGCTCCACCTGCGGCATCACCTCGTAGGCGACCGTGAAGTGGAGTCCGCCATCGGCGGTGGGGTGGATATGGTTGATCTGCGGGGTGCCGATCGGGACGATCTTCTGCTCATCGATCGCGCGCGAGAACTCCCGCTGAACGGCCTCCTCGTATGCCTCGTTCATCAGCGCCGGGCCGTACATCTTTTTGATCATCGCCAGCGGCACATGTCCCTTTCTGAAGCCGTTGATGGCTACATTCTTCTGGGCATTCTTCAAAGCCGAGTTCACATACGGCTCGATTTCCTCCTTCGTGAGGGTGACGTCGAGCTCATGCCTGACGCTGTTATTCTGGCGAATCGTGGATTCCATTATGCGATGTAGAGAATTGCGTAGAAAATATGTTGACTGAATGCTGCCATACCCGGTGTTCCGGGGACTTCACGGGGGCCATCCCGGAAGAATGTGCGGATGGAGGGACTCGAACCCACACGCCTTTCGGCACCAGTTCCTAAGACTGGAGTGTCTGCCATTTCACCACATCCGCGATATCGCTGTCAGGCCGTTGCCATCCGGGCTGCCGGGGACGTTTGAAACGTCCTCCGACGATCTCTATCCGTCCACCATCTTCCGTCCGAATGGCCGGAATGAGCAGCGGATAGCGTTTATCAGGATTCCAAATATACGAAAGGGGAGGCCCTTTGCTATCAGACAGTTGAATTACTTCGGACGCTCAGACTGTTCAAGGACGATCAGCCGCACGGCGGCCGAACCTGAGCGAATGAGGCGTCCTTGTGGACGCCGCAGTGAGCGAATGATGAAGGCCAACGCCGCAGATGACGTCCTTCAACAGTCTGACATGCTTCTCGCGGATCGATATCGAGAGATTCCCAAATCGGGACAAACGGTAACGATCAGGCAATGGGGGACTCTGGTGGCCCATCGATATCGAGCGGCATGCTATATTTGCAGGCTTGACGATAGTTCAAAACAAGCTTTCGGCGGCGCGATCGGCGATTTATCCCCGTCCGGGCTCCTGATTGCCCCATTTGCCGCTCCGTTCTTCCACGCGCCTTCTCCGGCGCCCATTCCGGGTAGTTCCTTCCGATGACCGTTCCATTGCTCGATCTGAAGGCCCAGTACGCTTCATTGAAATCGGAACTGGATGCCGCCGTGCTTCGCGTGGCCGCCAGCCAGTACTTTATCCTTGGCCCGGAGGTGACGCGGCTGGAGCGGGAGATGGAGGAGTATCTTGGCGTGAAACATGCGCTTGGCGTAAGCTCCGGCACCGATGCGCTCCTGCTGGCGCTGATGGGTTTGGGAATTACCTCGGGCGATGAGGTGATTGTCCCCACATTCAGTTTCTTCGCTACCGCCGGCGTTGTCAGCAGGCTGGGGGGGCGGCCGGTGCTGGTGGATATCGACCCGCTTACGTTCAATATCGATCCGGCGGCCGTTGAGCGGGCCATCACGCCGCGGACAAAGGGGATCGTTCCGGTGCATCTCTACGGGCAGAGTGCCGCGATGGCGCCGCTGATGGAGATCGCCGCCCGGCACGGGATCGCGGTGATCGAGGATGGCGCGCAGGCGATCGGCGTCCGCGATGCCGACGGGCGCCGCGTTGGCGGCATCGGCACGGTGGGCTGCTTCAGCTTCTTCCCCTCCAAGAACCTTGGCGCGTTCGGCGACGCGGGGCTGATCACGACGAACGATTCGGATCTGTTCGAGCGGATGCGGATTATGCGCGTCCACGGCGGCGAGCGGCGCTACTATCACTCGGTGATCGGCGGCAACTTCCGGCTGGATGAGATTCAGGCGGCGGTGCTGAACGTAAAGCTCCCCCATCTGGATGCCTGGAGCGAGGCGCGCCGCCGGAACGCCGCCCGCTACAACGAGCTGTTCGAGTCGCGCGGGCTGAGCGAAGGCCCCGGCCAGCTGACGTTCGACGAGAAAAATCGGATCCTGACCCCCGCGGCAATCAACGAGGCGGCGGGGGTGCCGGATCACCATATCTTCAATCAGTACGTGATCCGCTCCGAGCATCGCGATGAGCTGAAGGCGTGGCTTATCGAACGGGGAATCGGCAACGAGATCTACTATCCGGTGCCGTTCCATATGCAGGAGTGCTTCGCCGATCTCGGCTACCATCCGGGGGATTTCCCGGAGGCGGAGCGGGCCGCCCGCGAGGTGCTTGCCATCCCGGTCTACCCGGAACTGACCGATGAACAGATTCAATATGTGGTCGATACCGTCGCGGAGTTCTGCGGTCGCGCCGTGTTGGGGAACGTTTCAAACGTTCCCGAATATTAATCTGATGGGGGACGTTTGAACGTTCCCCTACGCTAAACTGATTGGGGACGTTTGAAACGTTCCCCGACACAGACAAACGCGGTCAAACGCAGACAAACGCAATCTCATAATCAAGTCCCGATAGTATGAATGTACCTTTTGTCGATCTGAAAGCTCAGTACCAGACGATCAAGCCGGAGATGGACTCGGCGATCGAGGAGATCATCACCAACACGGCGTTTATCGGCGGCAAGGCCGTCAGGACGTTCGAGGATGATTTCGCGGCGTATCTCGGCGTTCCGCATTGCGTGGGGGTTGCCAACGGCACCGAGGCTATCGAGATAGCCCTTCGCGCGCTGGGGGTGGGCCCCGGCGATGAGGTGATTGTCCCGGCAAATACATTTATCGCCACATCCGAAGCCGTTACCTCGGCCGGAGCCACAGTGGTCCTTGCCGACAGCGATCCCGATTATTATACGCTCGATCCCGAGGATTTTCGCCGGAAGATCACGTCGCGGACAAAGGCGGTGATCCCGGTCCATCTCTACGGCCAGCCGGCGGATATGGATGCGATCATGGCGATTGCCCGGGAGCATAATCTGCTGGTGATCGAGGATACATCGCAGGCGCAGGGGGCGCGCTACAAGGGGCGGAGGGTCGGCTCGATGGGGGATGCCGGCACGTTCAGCTTCTATCCGGGGAAGAACCTGGGGGCCTACGGCGATGCCGGGGCCATTGTCTTCAGGGACGCGGCGGCAACGGAGTTCGCCCGCACCTACGCCGGGCACGGAAGCCTTGTCAAGTATCATCATATCATGGAAGGGCGGAACAGCCGTCTGGACGGGCTTCAGGCGGCGGTGCTGACCGTGAAGCTGCGCCATCTTGACGACTGGAGCGATGCCCGACGGCGCAACGCCGCGCTCTACACGGAGCTTCTGACCGATGTTGAGGGCGTGACGCCGCCGAAGGTCGCCGATTACGCGGAGCCGGTCTTCCATCTCTACGTCATCCGCCTTGCCGATCGCGAGAATGTGCAGAACCGTCTGGCGGAGCGGGGCATCTCCACGGCGATTCATTATCCGATCGCCATTCCATCGCTGGAGGCGTATCGCCATCTGGGACACGCCGCAAGCGATTTTCCGGTCGCCAACGGCCAGATGGGGGAGATCCTTTCTTTGCCGATGTATCCCGAGCTGACCCCGGAGATGATCCGTTATACGGTCGCCGAGCTGCGGGAGGCGGTGGCGGCATCGAACCTGGTGGGGGAGTAGACGCCGTCAACAAACGCCCCGGAGAGCGTTCCGGGGACTTCACTGATTGGATGGAGAGTGGCTGATGGAGTGTCTTGTCACCGGCGGCGCCGGATTTATCGGGACCAACATTGTACGGGGGCTTATCGAGCGGGGCGATCGCGTCCGCGTGCTTGATAATTTCGCGACCGGCAAGCGGGAAAACCTGAAGGATATCCCCGACGGCGTTGAGCTGATCGAGGGGGATATCCGCTCCTATCATCTGGTGCGGGAGGCGGTGGAGGGGGTCGATGTGGTGTTTCACGAGGCGGCGCTGCCATCGGTGCCGCGCTCCATCAAGGACCCGATCACCACGCATGAGGTGGGGACCAACGGGACGCTCAACATCCTCCAGGCCGCGCGGGATTGCGGCGTGCGGCGGATCGTCTTCGCCGGAAGCTCATCGGTCTACGGCAACACGGAGGTCCTTCCGAAACATGAAGGGCTGATGCCCGCTCCCCTCTCTCCGTACGCCGTCTCCAAGCTCACCGGGGAGAATTACTGTCGCGTCTTCTTCCAGCTCTACGGCCTGGAGACCGTGGCGCTCCGCTATTTCAACGTCTTCGGCCCACGGCAGGACCCCACCAGCCAATACTCCGCGGTGATCCCGAAATTTATCGAGATGATGCGCGCCGGCGAACGGCCCACCATCTACGGCGATGGCGAGCAATCCAGGGATTTCACCTATATCGATAATGTGGTCCACGCAAACATCCTGGCGGCGACAACCGATGCGGGCGTTGCCGGCGAGGTTTTCAACGTCGCCTGCGGCGAGCGGACCACGCTGAACCAGCTTGTGGCCGCGCTCAACGGCACGCTGGGGACGGCGGTGGAGCCGCTGTACACGGAGCGGAAGATGGGGGATGTGCAGCACTCGTTTGCATCGATTGAGAAGTTCAGGCTGGCGACCGGCTACACGCCGCTGGTGGGATTCGAGGAGGGGGTGCGCCGCACCGCCAACTGGTATTGCGCACGTGAAGCAGCGATCACATAAGATGTAGGGGGACGTTTCAAACGTCCCCAAACGGTTCGTCCGGCAACGATAATTATGATGGATACATGATGAACGTAGTAGTAACCGGCGGATGCGGATTTATCGGATCGAATCTGATCCATCATCTGCTCGATCGCCATCCTGACTGGAGCGTGACCAATATCGACTCGCTCACCTACGCCGCCGATGAGCGGAATCTGGATGGGGTGGAGGGGGAGGATCGTTACCGGTTCAGGAAGCTGGATATCACCGATCGCGCGGGCGTGCGCGCGCTGCTGTCGGAGGCGCGCCCGGAGGCGATCATCCATCTTGCGGCGGAATCGCACGTGGACAACAGCATCAAGGGGCCGGAGCAGTTTATCATGACCAATGTGGTCGGGACGTTCAACCTGCTCGAAGAGGCGCGCCAGCTCTGGAACGGCGACAAATCCCCCCGCTTTATCCACGTTTCCACCGACGAGGTCTATGGCGCGCTCGGAGATGAGGGGGCGTTCAGCGAGGAGACGCCGTACGCGCCGAACTCCCCGTACTCGGCGTCGAAGGCGGGGAGCGATCATCTGGCCCGCGCGTGGCATCACACCTATGGGATGAATGTGATGATCACCAACTGCTCCAACAATTACGGCCCGCGCCAGCATCGCGAGAAGCTGATCCCGACGGTGATATCGACCGCGTTGGCGCATCGCCCCATTCCGATCTACGGCAAGGGGCTGAACGTCCGTGACTGGCTCTACGTGGCCGATCACTGCAACGCCATCGATCTGGTCCTTGCCTCCGGTCGCCCCGGCGAATCGTATGTTGTCGGCGGGCGCAACGAGTGGCGGAATATCGACCTTGTGCGGCTCCTCTGCCGTCTGCTCGATGAAGAAGTGGGGGATGGCCCGGAAGGGGGCTACGCATCGTTGATGACCTTTGTGACCGATCGTCTCGGGCACGACGCCCGCTACGCAATCGACGCGACGAAGATTGAGACGGAGCTTGGCTGGCGCGCGGCGACGACGTTCGAGGATGGACTGCGCCGGACGGTCCGCTGGTATTGCGGGCAGATTCTGCCGGAGCGGGAGCGTCCTTGAACAGTCTGAGTACCTGTAGTGATTCAACAGCCTGATAAGAACAGGAAGCATTGCGGCTTCCCCGGATGGAAATGGCGCCGATGGTTCAACGGCCCGGCGCGCGGCAACGAAGATCATGTAGTGAGGATGGAGCCATTATGAAAAGCGAGAATCGCGCGGTCGAGCCGGTCAAGTCCGAGATATCCGAGGAGGGGCCGCGGTTGATGCAGTTCTCGAAGCTGGGGGATTCATCCATCGGGTTTATCACCGTGGCGGAGGGGGAGCGTATTCCGTTCGAAATCCGCCGTGTCTACTGGACCTATTACACGCCGCAGGATGTTCAGCGCGGTCGGCACGCTCATCATCATCTCCGGCAGATTCTGATAGCGGCGGCCGGGACTATCCTGATCCGCACCGAGATGGCCGACGGCATCCGCTCCGAGTATCCCCTCGATACCCCCTGGACCGGTCTCTACATGCCTCCGCACTGCTGGCACACGATGGATTTCTCCCATAATGCCGTCCTTCTCTGCCTTGCCTCCATGGAATACAGCGAGGAGGATTATATCAGAGATTATCAGGAGTTCAGGCGCATGGGAGGTCGCGCATGATATCCCGCGCGGGCTTCCGGATCATGATCCCGTAACAGTCGGCTCCGCGAAGATAGAAGTTGCGAATGGCTGGAAGTTATCCTAACATCGTTTCCGATGTCCAGCCTTCCAATACTATCGTCGGGTTCGGAGCGATAGCAGACCGTTGAATTACTTCCGATACTCAGACTGTCCAAGGACGATCAGCCGCACGGCGGCCGAACCTGAGCGAATGGTGAAGACCAACGCAGCGGATGACGCCCTTCAACAGTCTGATAGGAAACCCACGCTTTTCCGCTCGGCGATACAGCCGGGCATCCCCTCGAACCTCCCGAACGGAAGCCATCAAATGCCTCCGTTGTACCCTTTCGGAATCTCGTGATGTCGTTCGTTTCCGGCCCTCAATCCCTTCGGAATCATAACGATGACCAGGGGAAACCATTAGTTCCCGCCCAGGACAACCTCCCGGTCGGCGATGACGTGTCCGCCACGGCTCCGTTTCCCGCGAAGAGCGCACTGCGCGCCGGACGGTTCTATCATCCCGAGATCGACGCGCTCCGTTTTCTGGCCTTTCTGGCCGTGCTGGTCCATCACGCATTCCCCCCCGATGCATCCACGTATGTAGGCTTTGGCTTTTCGGCCGGGGTTGCCGCATGGATCACCGCCGTGGTTCGCTCGGGCGGTTTCGGGGTGGATCTGTTTCTGGGGCTCAGTGCCTATCTGATCACCGAACTGCTGATCCGCGAGCATGAGAAGCGCGGGTCGATCGATATCCGCGCCTTCTATATCCGTCGCGCGCTTCGGATCTGGCCGCTGTATTTCGTCTTTCTCGCCATCGTTATTCTTGTTCTTCCTCATCTCCTCCGTCACGAGCAGTTGTCGCCGATAGAGAGCGTGGGATATCTCACATTTCTGGGGAACTGGACATGCACGGTGTTCGGCTATCCGGCATCGGTGGCGGCGCCGCTCTGGAGCGTGTCGATCGAGGAGCAGTTTTATCTGATGTGGCCGTTTCTGCTGGCGGTGATCGGCATCAGGCGGGTTCGGGGGCTGGCGCTTTCGCTCCTTGCCATCGCCACGATCACGCGGGTGGTGCTGGTGATGCAGGGGGTCGGGCATCCGGGGATCTGGTGCAATACCTTCGCGCGGCTGGACGCCATCGCCGGCGGCGCGTTGCTGGCCGTGCTGCTTCGCGGCGGCGCTCCGGCGCTGAAAAGCGGCGCGCGGCTGCTGATGGCCCTGGCCGGTGTTCTCCTCTTCGTCCTGGCCGCCCGCTACGGATCGTTCGACGGCGCGGCATCGCTCTACACCTATCCCGCGGCGGCGGCGGCATCGCTGCTGGTGCTCCTTTCAGTCCTCCGGCCGATGGGATCGCGGCAGCCGATCATGGCCTCGCGACCGCTTCTCTATCTGGGGAAGATCTCCTACGGGCTGTATGTGTTTCATCTGCTGGCGCTGGCGGTTGCCGCGCATCTGATCGGGACCACCATCGCGCCTCTGCTGCTCGGCGTCCGCTTCTGTCTGGCATTGGTGATCGCCATCGCCATTGCCGCCGTCTCGTACCGCTGGCTGGAGGAGCCGTTTCTCCGCCTGAAGTCGCGATTTACCTACGTCAACTCCCGGCCGGTCCGGCAATGATGCGCCGCGCGCAACTCCCGATTGGACCACGTCGGCTCCGGGCGCTATCTTGCGTTGCTAATTGAGCGGTCGCCGCCCGGCGCTCGCATTCCGATACTTGCAACGTGACCCATGCAGATTCCCTTCCTCGACCTCAAAACGAACTACGAATCGATTGCCGATGAAATCCGCGTTGCCGTGGATCGGACGCTGGCAAGCGGCTGGTATATCCTTGGCAACGAGGTGGATTCGTTCGAAACGGCCTATGCCGGTTACTGTGGTGTCAAGCACTGCATCGGCGTGGGGAACGGGCTGGACGCGCTCCATCTTATCCTCCGTGGCTACGATATCGGGGCTGGAGATGAGGTGATCATCCCCGCCAATACCTATATCGCCACCGCGCTCGCCGTATCGTATGCCGGCGCCACGCCGGTTCTCGTGGAGCCGGTGGATGCCACCTGCAACCTCGATCCCGAAAAAATAGAAGCGGCAATCACCCCACGGACGCGGGCGATCCTTCCGGTGCATCTCTACGGAGAGCCGGCCGAGATGGGGCGGATCAACGATATCGCGCGGCGGCATGGGCTGAAGGTGATCGAGGATAACGCGCAGGCGCAGGGGGGGACGCAGGGGGGCATCCGCACCGGCGGGCTTGGCGATGCCGCCGGCACAAGCTTCTATCCCGGAAAAAACCTTGGCGCCTACGGCGATGCCGGCGCCATCACCACCAACGACGACGCGCTTGCCGAGCGGGTCCGCAGGCTCAGGAACTACGGCCAGCGGGTGAAATACTACAACGATGAGCAGGGCTACAACTCCCGGCTCGATGAATTGCAGGCGGCGATCCTGAAGGTGAAGCTGAATCATCTGGACCGCTGGACCACCCGGCGACGGGAGATCGCCGCCGAGTACACGCGGCTGCTGGCGGACATCCCCGGCCTCCGCCTCCCCGAACATCCCGCCGATATCGAGCCGGTCTATCATCTCTATGTTATCCGCCACGCGCATCGCGATCAGCTTCAGAAGCATCTGGCGGAGCGGGGGATCGGCACGTTGATTCATTATCCGCTGCCGCTCTATCTCCAGAAAGCGTATGCGGACCTCGGCATCCCCGCCGGCGCGTTCCCGATCAGCGAGGCGATGGCGCGCGAAGTCCTCAGCCTTCCGATCTACCCCGAGATGACCCTTGAGATGATCGCGACGGTGGTCGGTGCGGTGCGGGAATTTTGCGAGGGGGAATAGGGAGATGGCGAACCGAATGCTTAATCACCGGCCCGTGGTGGGGTCATGATCCATCTGCTCGGCGGCAAGTTCGCCGCGGCGATCGAGGCGGCCCGCATCCTTCGGGAGATGGGGGTGGAGTTCAGCGTTATCCCCTCCTCCGGCGAGGAACGGATCCCCGCCATGCCGTCGCTGGAACGGTTTGCGGTCGAGCATGAGATCCCGATCGTCCGCGATCTGGCGGGGCTGCACGGCGAGGATATCACCTTTCTCTCCGTGGAGTTCGACCGGCTGATTCATCCGGCGCGGTTCGGTGGCGCCTCCCGATTCTTCAATATCCATTTTTCCCTCCTCCCCGCCTACCGTGGGACCATGACCTCCTTCTGGCCGATCGTCCTCCGCGAGCGGACCACCGGCGTAACGCTCCATCGGATCGATGACGGCATCGATACCGGCGATATCATTGCGCGGCGGAGCTTCGCGATCGGCGAAGAGGATACCTGCCGCGATCTCTACTTCCGCTATCATGAGGCGGCGGCGGCGCTGCTGCGCGATCATCTGGAGAGCGTGATCGACGGGAGTTTCACGGCACGTCCGCAGGGGAACGAGGGGGCTGGCTCCTTTCCGCGATTTCTCTATCCGTTTTTCCCGAAGGAGTTCACATCACGGCAGCTCCGGCTGATGGAACGGGGGGATGTCCACAACATCCTCCGCGGGCTGATCTTCAGGGAATATCAGCTTCCGCTGGTCGATGGGGAGCGGATTGCGAGGATAGCGCTGGCCGATTTTCCCGAACGGAACCGGACGGTCCCCACCAACGGCGGGGAGCTGTACGCGCTGGCGGCCGGTGATCAACCGGACGAAGCCCGATGAACGGAGGACCGCTTGTCACCGCGATCACCATCAGCTACAACCACGCCCGATGGGTTGCCACATGCCTTGACGCGATACGCGCGCAGACCTACGGGAATATCGAGCTGATCATCCTGGACGACCGTTCCCCCGACGATTCGGCGGCGGTCATCCGGCGGTGGATTGATGAGCATAATGCCG
Organism: Kapaibacterium sp. (SeqCode); assembly: GCA_039917235.1. Classification (GTDB taxonomy): domain Bacteria; phylum Bacteroidota; class Ignavibacteria; order OLB7; family OLB7; genus JAFDZV01. Next base: position 25,639 of record JBDSJW010000090.1, read on the forward strand.
ACTGCACATTTATCGCGCACGATCTGAACCGGGGGCTCTGCGCCACGCTCAATGAGGCGATAACGCTGGCCCGCGGAACGTATATCGCCTTTCTGGCGGCTGATGATCTCTGGCTGCCGGAGAAGATCGAGCGGGACGTGGCGCTGATCGAATCGCTCCCGAATGATGTGGGCGTTATCTATGGCGACGCCTATGTGATCGACGAGGATGGCGAGAGGACCGGCGAGCGATTTATCCCGGCGCACAATGGCCCGGCAACGCCGCCGAGCGGCCGGATCTTCGATGAGCTGATGGAGCGGAACTTCATCCCCGTGACGGCCACGCTGATACGGAGCGAATGCTTCCGGCAGGTGGGGCTGTACGATGAATCGCTGATCTATGAGGACTGGGACATGTGGCTCCGCATCGCGGAACGCTTCAGCTTTGCATATTCGGAGACGATAACCGCCTGCTACCGGATCGTCGGCTCCTCGATGATCAGGACGATGAGCGCCCGGATGATGGAATCGAACATCGCGATCTACCGGAAATATCTGGGTCGCGACCCCCGCACCGACGCGATGCTGAAGCGGCGGATAGCGAAGGCGGCGGAGGTGATCTACAAATCGGGGAGCCCTCGCGGCGCGGAATTTCTCCGGCTGGCGCTGCGGCATCAGCGTAACCCGCGGATGCTGCTGTTGTACGGGCTGGCGGCGAGCGGCATAACCTATTCACGGTTTTCGGGGCTGAAGCGGAGCGTGCGAAATTT
>JBDSJW010000091.1:0-6701 GCA_039917235.1 Kapaibacterium sp. (SeqCode)
TAATGCCGCGATCAACTCTTCTTTTGTGAGGACCATGATATGTGTCGGATGTAGTTGCAAAAGCTTCTCCCGCGGTTGCGATCGGAGTTTCCGGTCGGCGGGAGCTTGTTTATTTACGAATCGAGCAAGCGTTTAAGAAGTTCAACATCGATCGCGAGCAATGCCTGTTCGCTCGAAACAAGTTTTGTCTGAATGGCGCAGAGCAGCCAGCCCTCCCGCGCCGCACACAAGGTCGGCCGTTTCCAGAACGGAAATATGCAGAAAGCGCACGGGAATTATCCGCGCGCTTTTTTCGTGATGATCGTATTGCGAAGCCGTAACGATAAATCTGAATTCCGCTCGTGCAACTGCTCCGCGGCATTCTCGCCAGGGAAATAGCACTTACGGAAAACCCCCGTCGCATGCGACGGGGGTTTGTGGTACTGACGATTTTTTTTCAGCAACCGGAACGGCAGCGGCATCCCATTATCGCGAAACGACGAGCGTTCCTCCGGTGTACGATCGGCTTCCCTGATGCAGCGTTACATAATAAACACCGGCGGGAAGCGTTCCGCGATCGATATAATCACCGCTGGCGACTTCGTTCATCCGAAGCATTTCGCGTCCCAGCAGATCGTGGACGGTCAACGTCGGGCGCATTCCGTTCAGCGCGTCGGGGAGTTCGATCAGCGATCGGTCCGTGCATGGATTCGGACGGAAGGAGACCGCCCCCATTTTCGCAAGATCCGACTCGACCGATGCCGGCTTCACATAGGCAAATCGGTAGACAGTCCCGTTCGGCGGCGTTGACGCAATCGGATAGAACGATGTGGGCGTAAGATTGACGCCGGGCGTGGCCGGGTTTCCCGAAAGATGGAGCGCCACGTCAACGACGGAAAAATCGTAATTGGAAACGAACCCGCCGATCGCCGGGCCGTTGTTGCCGAAATATCCCGCCTTGCCGGTGACATGATTCGGCCCCACGTGTACCTCGTAGCTGTTGTCCTTATCCCTGAGCCATATCTGCATATTCACGAAATCCCCCGCCGGATTCCCCGTAAGCCCCATATTCTTCCACTGCACCTTGAGAATCTGATCGCCGGGGTTCCCTTCAAGCGTGAGCGAAACCGACGTTGTGCTATCGCGCCAGGCGAGTTTCGATGTAAATCCATCGAACACATAGAGCCGCTGTTTCGCCGGGACATCGATGCCGATAAATCCTCCCGCGAAGATCATCGGTGCCGGCTGCTTGCTGAAATCGAGCTTCTGCCCGAACGCCTCCATGGCGAACGGCCCAGTGATGCCGTAGCCGGAAAACTCGTTGACGATCTGCGACGGATCGCCGATCACCACAACGGGATCAACCAGATCCGTATACGTTCCCGTGCCGGCGGAAACCTTGTAGAACTCCTGCGACATCGCTCTGGTTGTCCCGCAGAGTAACAAAATGGCGGGTAGGGTATAAATTATCCGTTTCATGTTCGTGGAAAGATTGTGTTGAAGAAAAGCCTTTGCGGCACGCCCGGCCATGCTCAGTGCCGCGCACTTCATTCAAGGGAGCACCTGCCTGAAACAGCCGGAATCAATTTGGGGTGAAAGCAATCCCTGATACAATCCGATCTGATGATGATGGTGATGTTTCAACGAGTCTTTCACAATCGATATCAACGCGGCGCGCAAGCACAATTCCCCATCGCCGGCATCGCTTCACGATCGAACCATGGCGCAATGTGCCGGACATCAGATCTATCTCACGTGACGTTCCCATGACTTCCAGCAACGACCTCTTTGAGCTGATAACATCCCTCTCGAAATCCGAGAAGCGATATTTCCGAATGTTTGCATCGCTCAACGCGCGCGGAGGTTCAAGCAAATACCTGCAATTATTTGATTTGATCGACGCGCGGAGCGATTACGATGAGGAAAAGGTCCGCTCCGCCTTTGCCGAAAAATTTGCGGTGCGCCATTTTTCCGAGGCGAAATATTATCTCTACAATGCCATCCTCCGGGCGCTTCATATGTACGGCATCGATCAATGGGATGACATGCGGATCATGACGACGATGCATCATGCAATGATTCTGTTCGACAGGAAACTCTTCCATCAGAGCGAAAAACTTCTTGCGCGCGCGCGCGAACAGGCGATCGAAAACCAGCGGTGGCATCTGGCGGTGGAGGCGCAGCAATTGCTGTATCGAATTCAGGAACAGACGGGGACATCGCCGCAACAGGTTGATGCACTGGTGGAACAGATGTTCGGCTACAATGAGATATGGAGGGGAAACCTGAAGCATTGGGGGATCTATGTGCGGATGCTCACCCGTATCAACACAACGGGGCGACCCCGGAACAGCGAGCAACTTGCCGATTTCGGCAGGCTGCTTGACGATGACCGCAATGCGCGCGCGCCCCACGCCGAATCGCAACTTGGGGCGATCTACCGTCTCTACAGCCATGCCATTTATCAGCAGGCGGGGGGGGATTATCGCGGCGCGGCCGGCTCATTCCGTATGATGATTCCGATGATTCGATCGACCGCCTGGTCCGAACATCTGTCGCTCACGCCGATCCTCTACAACATCTGCATGCTCAGCATCAAGGGGCGCGATGCCGTCACCTTCCAGGAGCACTACCCGCTTCTGATGGAGCGCACCGATAAATCGCCGCGCAGCGCGTACTACAAGCTGCATATCACGGCGCTGACCCTTCAGCCGGAGTTTCATCTGATGATGGGGGATTATCAGGCGGCGCTGGCAACATCCGCGGAGCTGGAGCAGGCGCTGGGCCTTGGCGATGATCTGCTCGACGTGGCGTCACGCGCGTATATCATGATGCTCCTTCTTTCGATTCACTTCGGCCTTGGGGACCACGACCGCTGCATCGAGTACCTGAACATCATCTTCGCGATGAAGCCGGACGGACTTCCCGCTCACCGCTACGGAGTTGCGCGCATCTATCAACTGATGATTCATTTCGAGCGTGGGGATGATGATCTGCTGGAGCATCTGCTGCGATCGGCACATCGATATTTTGTCGCGAGCGGAAGAGGATTCAGGGCGGAGAAGGCGATCATCGCGTTTATCAAGCGGGCGCTCCGGAGTGGAAGCAGGCGCGAGTGGGCCGTGATGTTTCGCGATCTTCTCAACGACATCAAACCGCTTCTCGATGATCCGTTCGAAAGCGGCTTTCTCAACTGGATCGATCTTGTCTCATGGCTCGAAAGCAGAATCTCCGATCGCCCCTATGCGGAGATCAGGCGGAAGCGGAAGTGCGTGTAGAGGGGGGTCTCCATCGATATGTCATCATGATGATCTCGAAGAACCGGATGCCGATACCGTTCACAGGCTCACCAGCCTGTCAAATTCCACAATCCGCCGGAAGGCCCGGAACCGCAACGGAGCCATCGCTCAAATCTCCGCCAGAAATCTCTCCAGCAGCTCCTCCTGTCCGATGCCAAGCGCCTTGCGCAGTCGTTTGCGCAGGGCCTTCAGCCCCTCGGGTTGCAGGCTGAGGAGCGATCCGATCTCCCTGGAATCGAGGCCCGCGCGGAGCAACCCGCAGAGCCGTTCCTGTTTGCGCGTGATGCCCGGATAGCGCTGCCGCAGACGCTGCTGAAAATCCTCGTCAACTTTTGACAGGTAATGATGCACCGATTCCCCCTGGCGCTTTCCGGAACGGAGGGAAAGAAGCGCATCGTGCAGCGCGGTGGTCACGGCACGTTCCGAGTTGCTGGTGCTCCGGGCAAGCACAAGCCGCAGCCGTTCCTCCACCACCTCCGCCTGTCGCGTCCGATCGCCGAGCGCCACAACGGCGTTGGCAAGCTCGCGCTCCAGCCGGCGACGGCGTTCCCGTTCCAGCTCCGCCTCACGCTCCAGCAGATCGGTCTCCAGCATGATGCGGGCGTTGCGGAGCGATTGCTCCGACTTCCGCTCCAGCACTTCCTGCTCGATGGTCACAGCGTTGCGTTCGCAGTCGATAACGGTGCGGAGATCTCCCTGGACCTCGGCGATCGCCGCACGAAGCCGGAGCATTTTTGCCGCGTGGGCGGGGGAGCAATCCCCATCGATGGGAAAGGAATCGAGTATTGCCACCGCTTCGTCGTAGCGTTCCATCGCGTGGAGCATCCTGGCAAGGCTGAACTGAGCGGTGAGGAACTTATGTGGGATCTCACGCGTGGCGAGGGTGATGGCCTGGCGGTAGAGCTTCTCCGCGCTCTCGTATCGCGAACAGTTCTCCTCGATCTCCCCAAGCGTATGAAGCGCAACATAGAAGCGCCGTGCCCGGAGCGTGGCGTGGGGGCTTTCGATGATGTCCCGGCAGATAACCGCGGCCTCCTCGGGGCGTCCGGCGGAGATCAATATCTCGGCGCGCCGCAACATGATCAGCAGGATATGATCCCATGATCCCCCGGAGGCATAACGTTCCGCGACATCGAGCAGCTCCATCGCCTGATCATATTCCTGCAACCGCTGATGCGCCTCAACAAGGTTCAGGTATGCCCAGCTTCTGATCTTGTCCACACCGATCGCATCGGCAAGCTCCACCAGCTCGCGCTGGCATTCGATACATTGCCGGTACTGTCCCATCTGAACATAGGCGGAGCCGAGATGCGACAGGAGGCTGCTCCGTGTCAGCGGAAACAGCGCGCCATCGGCCCAGCGGAGGGCTTCACGAAAGCCCCGCAGGCTCTCCGCCTCGCGTCCGCGATACCGGGCAATCCGCGCAGCGTGCGATAGTGAGACGGCATAGTCCGGGTGGCGCTCCTCCTCGGGAAGATCATTCTGAAGGATCGACTGCACCTCCTGATTCAGTCGCTCCGCTTCGTCCAGCTCCGTCGCCTCGATCAGATAGGAGATCAGCGGCAGCATGGTATCGACGATAAGCGCCGCGTCCCCGGATGCGCGGGCTTCCTCAAGCGAGCGGATGATCGCGCCGCGCTGCTCATCCCACCGTCCCAGCCGTTCATAGATCGCATAGACCGCCATCCATCCCAGCGACATTCTCGCATGATCCTGGGCGGTCCTCCCCCACGCCAGCCCTTCAAGGGCCACGGCAAGCGCATCCTCGCGCCGACCCGCAAAAAGGAGCGCTGCCGAGCGGGTCGCCATCAGCATCGCAAGGTTTGCCACGCTCTCCCGTTCCCGCTTGGGGAGCTTCGGCGGCTGGCATTTCTCATTATGGAGCGGTTCGATGCCGTTCTCCTCGGCCCGGCGGAGAGCGGTATCAATCAGCTCGCCAAGCAACTCAGCCACCTCCTCCGCATCTTCCTCGAACGGCTCCATGTAGCGATCCCGGAGCGCCCGGGCAACGTAGTCGGGCACGGAAGCGCCACGCGCGTCGCGAATCAGCTCGCGGATCTCCTGTGCCCGCAGGAGCATCTGGCGGGATGTTTTGGTTGATTCTGCTGCCATCGTCATCCACCGGGATATTGGTTGCCGCGGTTCGGAGCTTATGCCGGCGGATGGCCGGTCGCTCTCGATCGCGAACTATGGAAAATGAGGACAACGCACTGTTGCGGGCTCACAAATTACCTGCAATGCGCCAACAAATCGAATATCGATGATTGCGCATGACAAGAATTTCGGAAGTGTGATAGAGGGGAGAGGGGGTACACAATCATGTACTTCCCGCGCATCGCCACAATCGTGAAGTTACAGAGTGGCATCCGGTTCCAGTGGTTTCGCGAACGTACATACTCCAACAGCACACGTTGCCGCCGATGTACCTGAACCAACGTTCTGCTTCCTTCCACGCCAGGCATTGCGCCCGCCTTCGATGCACGGGGAGCGCATGCACTCCATGGGCGAGGACAATATGAAGCAGTCAGTAGTAGAGTGCCGAGAGTGCGCGTGACGCCATTAGGCCGCCCGGGCTGCTGACATCCGGCTGAAGTACGGCGGCATCACGGATTGCTCGACCACGTTCAAATGCAGAGCTCCCAAGCACAAGCATACGCATTCATCGCGTGTACACACATTATGTGTCGCGATGGATTACTGGCATATCAAACTCAAGGGAGAGAGGATTTCATGGTACTGCATTATCTGACCCACATTCGCGCCGCCATTGCGGTTATCCTGATGGCCGCCGGGTTGTTGCTTACGGCCCCCAGCACCACGTTTGCGCAGGGTCTTCCCTGCGTCTGCTCGTCAACCAGAATCAACGTTGCCAGGGACGTCGCCTGCTCCGTGACGATCTGCTATCGCATCTCGCCGTCGGGGTACACCATATGTGTGCCGGTACCGCCGGGGGGCTCGCTCGATGTCCCATGCGGCGACTGGCAGGATGCCTGTATTCAGCTTTGCGGTGGCAAATGCTACCCGCTGTTCAATACCAGCGCCGACAGCAGGTGTACACCCACGTTGCAGGTGGGGTCGGTCTGTTGCGTACGCGCCTGCCGAGTGCAATCACCCGACGAACGCTGCCCGCATATCGATATAACACCGGTAGCGCTCTGCCTTGGCCAGCCGTGTAATTAAAGCACAGACACCGTTTCACGGACACGGTCAACAGATCCGATTTATCAGCGGGCACTATTGTGCCCGCTGATTTTATTACCGCCATGCACCCGCGATTGTAGAAGCCGCGGAATCCATCTTGCCCGATTGAATTCGCGAACCGCCGCGCATCCGTTGATCGTTCCCATCGTTCATTGATTGATGGTGATGCTTTTTGCTTCCGGTTCAATGCCGCCCTGATCTTCCCGTAGTACAGCCACGCGC
>JBDSJW010000092.1:0-22914 GCA_039917235.1 Kapaibacterium sp. (SeqCode)
GGATGACCGGAGTTGTAGCTCCGCAGAATCAGGAGGAATTTTTGAACAGAGACTTCAAGCTCGGCAAGCCTTCTACCGCTGGCCGTGTGGAGAGTAACCCGATATTTCTTCGGCTTTGCAAGTTGCGTTGCATACGCTTTTTTCATGGTGCGCTTCCCCGTCGATAGTATTAGGGTAAAAACCAGACCGTGTAGGCGGCCCGATCCATTAAGGGATATCGATTGCAAGGAAGTAGATTCAGTGCATCAGGGGCCGTGGATTTGTGAAAGGCGCGAGCAAGCGGAAGCTGTCGGGGATGACCGCGCGGCAATATAATACATTTTGTTGCAATTGTGCCCGAGGCGGGGTCGTCGTGAAAAAAATTTCAGGAGGGGATTGGAGATCCCATTTCACGCCGACGGTTGCAAGAATCGTCGGCGTGAAATGGGATTCGAGTTGGCAACAACGCCGGAATTCGAGAAGATGATCGGGATGACATTGAAACGGCGGCTAAGTACCTGCGTGAAAGTAATCTGACATTCCTGCCTGCCGAGCCAAGCAAATACGGCTTTTTGCGCCGGAATCCATATCAGGGAACTTACTCATAGGTACTTAATCCTCCTCCGCGCTTGCCAGCGCTTCCGAGCAGCGATCGCAATTGCCGCACGGCGGCTCATCGTGAAAACCGAAATACTCGTTGATAAAGAGGCGACGGCATTCCTCGCCGCGAAAATATTGAACCAGGGAGAGGAGTTTTCTGTTGTCGTTCAGGCGTTTCGCCTCCAGCGCTTCATCATCCAGCAATTCATCCGGCAGATCGGCAAGCACGCGAAGATTTCTATTCTCCAACTCCCCTGCCGTCACGCCGTATCGATCCAGCATCCCAAGCGCCATCTCCACGCGGAAGTCACGACGATTTTTGAATGTCATTTCCTCGCGCAGAAAATCGGCCCCCATCGCATTTGCGCGGTCGGTGCTCCCCTTCAGAATTCCATAAAGCCGGGAATAATCAGCAACGATCGGGACGGATTCCGCCGGCGCTTACCGGCCGGTATAAAGCCCGCCGATTCCCTCGCGCAGATAGCTGAACGCCGTGCTGGTTTCGCCGGAGGTGACGTAGAGCACCAGGAAGAGCGCGCATATCGTCCCGATGGCATAGCCGTATACTTTCAGTGGCCGGACATCGTAGATCACCGCCGTCCCGCGGAGGACGCGATAGACCATCCAGAGCACCACGATCATCATCACAAGAAATGCAATCGGTCCGGCGCTCGGCACGCCGAGCAGTCGGTAAAGGATCATTGCCGGGACAATCAGCAGAAGCACCGGCAGCGCGCCCCAGACCGAAATGATATAGGCATCGGTAAAGAAGATGCGGTTTCTGACCAGCGACGCGCAGGCCCTGATAATCAGCGCCACAAGCAGCAGCAGGCCAAAGAAGAAGAGGGTGAAGATCGTGATCGAGAGCGCCGGACGCCAGATGATATAATTCAGAAATTCCTTGATGAAATCCGATGTGACGATGGCGCTCAGCGTTGCATCGAACGATTCATCCATCCGATAATAATAGCAGAGCGATGACACGATCAACGCGAACGTCAGCGCTATCACCAGGCCGAGAATCGTTGTCTGCACATTGGAAAGGATGCGCTGGTCGCGGATATCAGCGTAGAAATTATACGGCCGCAGCAGCGCGCGAAAAACATTTTCGCGGAAGCGACGGGAGCTGTTGATCAGCAGGAGAAAAACGATGGCGCAGCCGATACCGATCGCGATAAAGATCACGGTTGAAGGAGGGCTGTAATCGCCGAGGAGGACATTGGGGGGCTTCTGATCGGTGTAGAGATTGGAGAGCATCTCCGCCCCCTGGCGAAGATCGCGCCCCAGGCCGTAGACACCGCAGGTTGCCAGATACTGCTCCTCGTTGTTGACGGTGAGGATCGGGCGATCGGTCCGGTAATCGTTGAACGCCCAGTAGATGCCGCCGGCCGTCTCCGTCTGCTGAAGGATGGTGTAGACATCGCTGATGTAGATCGCCTGCGCCTCGATCGAGATCGGGTCCTTGGAGCCGGTGTGATTGCCGAGCTGGACGAACTTTCCGTAGCCGAGGAGGACAAATGGCTTTTCGCCGTTGAGATCTTTTTTCGCGGCCACGATCATATCGCGGAGCTTCGGCGGATCGATATCGAAGACATTCATGCCGGGGATATCGGCCAGCTTCCGAAGCTGCGGGTTGGCCCAGCTTGATGACGCGAAATAGAAGAGGCGATGATCGAGCGAGTCGAGCGCGGTCCTGAAACGGCCGACCGCCTTGAGCGCCTTGTCGCTGTTGCCGGGGATGACCGCGCTCAGGCCGTACGCCACAACGCAGGTGCTGTGCCCCGCCTCATCGACGGTGAACCTGACGCGATCGAGCGAGCGGCGCATGTAATTTTCATCGCTGAAGAGGGCGGCCGGAGGAGTTCCCATCGAGATATCGACGAACGCCATCACGCCGAGCTGGTCGCAGAGCTGAAGGAGATAGGGATGTGGAACGCCATCGGCAAAGCGGATCAGGTTGACCCCCATATCCTTGATCGACTGGATATCCTTCCGCATCATCTCATAGGGAAGCGATGCCCCGTAATCCTGCGAATCCTCCAGATAGACCACCCCCTTCAGTGTAATAGGCTCGCCGTTCAGGATGATCTGCGATCCACTTACCGACATCGTTCTAAACCCGACGTCCATGGTCTGCTCATCGACCAGCACCCCCTTGTAGCGCACCTGGAGGACCGCCTGATAAAGATTCGGCGATGATGGCGACCAGAGTTCCGCGTTCGTCACCGGAATCGAGATCCCCACGCTCGCGGTCCGCTTGCTCTCCAGCCCGAACGTCTGCGATCCGCGGCCAACCTCCTGTACCTTCACCGAATCGCTCCCTCCCGGACGGCGGATGCCGATGCCAAGCTCAAAATCGCCACGATCCTCGGCCATGCGCGTTTCAACCGCGCCGCTATCGCCGCCGCCGATACGCATCCCCTTGATTGCCGCCGAAACCACCTGCACATTGAACTTCGCCTCGGCATTTGCTCCGTTCAGCACCGTCTGGAACCTGACATCGTTGATCCAGACTTTCGGCACGCCAAGGAGCACCATATCGCGAAAGATCCCGCCATAGGTCCGATTCCCCAGAAGGAGCTTCCGCAGCGGAACGGTGGATGTATAATCGAGCCGGTTGGTCACCTCCACCCTGATGGTGTTGGTGGTGGCAAGCTTCACCTCATCGGGAATCTTGATGGTGAAGGGCATGCCGCTTTCATGCTGCGATACAAACTGGCCGTTGATCGAAATCGTGGTCTGGTACTGCACGCCGAAACAGACAATCCGCCACTGATAATTCTGAAGCATATCCGGCGGGATCTGGAACGTGCGCGTAAAGACGAGGTTATCCTGCCCGTTGAACGAGCTGGGAACCTGAACGCTCCGTTTGGTATCCCCTCCATCATCGGAGACCTGCCATGTGCCGTTCAGCGAGATCACCGAACGGGTTGGCGATGAGGTCAACGAGGAATAGACGCTGTTATCGGGCGCGGGGGGTGGTTTCAGAAATCCCTTCGGCTGGGTCTGTGCATTCAGATGAAGCGCCGAGATCACGAAAAGCACGACGAGGACCGGCAGTAGGCGAATCAGTCTAACCAACGTTCTATTGTACTAGGGCCGACGCGGGAGCGGCGGGAAGTGAAGAAGGAAATCAAACCGTTGAGCAACATCATCCGCGACGTTGCTCAACAGTCTGTGAAATGATCCAGTGGCTCGAAGCGAGCCGCGCAAAACTACGAACCACGGGGGCCAATACCAATCTGAGAGCGGGAAGAAGTGGTAATCATTGAATTCGAACGGCGACAGGCGGGTCATTCCGCCATCGGCGGCCTCTCGATTTATTCCGGTCAGCGCCGATAGTGGGCACGATACGGCCGCGAGCGCGGAAACCGTGGCGGCTCTCCACCGCCAATCATCACGATCCGCGCCGGCTCCGCGCGATAATCCCGCCGCTCGATGGCGATTGCCGCCAGCGCCGCCGCCAGCAGGAATGTCAGCACCATTCGCTTGACCACCGCCACTGGTGACCGGCCGGCACGCCGTTGATTGAATCCCGTCGGGCTGTCCATCATTGATCCTGTCATTAAACATTATCGGCGAGCGATGCGGCCAGCACAACTTCCGGGGTGATGGAAGTCATGCACTCGTGCGTTCCAATCGGGCAGCGATCGCTTCCGTGAATCCCGCATGGCCGGCATGGAAGCCCCTCGGTTCCCAGGGCCACGCTCCCCTCCCCTCGCGGCGCAAACCCGAACTCCGGCACCGTCGGCCCGAAGATCGCCGTCACGGGGGTACCGACGCTCTCGGCCAGATGAATCGGGGCGCTGTCGTTGGAGATGACACGCTCAGCCAGCGCGATCATCGCCAGCAGCTCCGGCAGACCAAGCTCTCCCGCCAGCACATCGCGCTCATCCAATCCCGCCTCCCGGCCGATTGCACGGCAGAGATCGCGCTCGCCGCCGCTTCCTATCATCACCACGCGCATCCCCCGGCCGCGCAGACCGGCGATCACGGCGGCAAACCCGGAGGGGTTCCACCGCTTGGTCCCCCAGACGGAGCCGGGGGCAACGGCGATAAACGGCATCTTATCCCCCATGCGCTCCCGAACCGACCGCAGCGCCTCAGTTCCGGGAATCAGCCACGGCGACCGGTCGGCCCTACGGGAGTTGATGCCGATCCGTTGCAGCAGCGCCGCGTTGCGATCAGTTTCGTGGCGGGTGATATCGTACTCCACGCGATCGGTAAGGAGAAACGGCGCCTCGCTCTGCCGGAACCCCACGCGGCGCCGGATGCCGGAGCGCCGGATTGCGTAGGCGGAGCGGAGCGAGCGGTGCGGCAGCAGGGCCGCATCGTAGTCCCGGGCGCGAATCTCATCGATAAGCTCGCGCGTCCCCCCCTTCCGTTTCTTATCGAACCGATGCAGCTCCGAGAGCACCGGATGCCCCGCGAACAGATCACCGAATTCTCCTCGGACAACCAGCCCCACGCGAACATTTGCGCCGGATGCGGCAATCGCGCGAAGCATTCCGCTTGCAAGCACCGCGTCCCCAAGAAAACCGCTCTGAATAATCAGCACGCTCTCCGGAGGGATCGTTCCGTTCCGCGATTCCGGTTCAATCATCGTAGCGAACTCCCGGGGAATGCTTCCACCGCTTGTGCTGCCACACCCACTGCTCGGGATGGCGACGTATGGCGATTTCGAGCTGATCAACATAACGCTGCATAAGCATGCGCGCACCATCCTCGGTATCGGGAAGGTCCGCGTGTGGGATCTCCATCAGCTCCACATCGTAATTGCCATCGGCCGCGCGGGCCGCGAACCCCGCTATAATACGGGGTCGGAACCGGAGCGCCAGCCGGGCCGGGGCGGAAAACGCATGCGTGGGGATGCCGAACAGAGTGACGATTGGATCGCGCTCCGATGCCGACTGATCGGCCAGCATCGCCACCACCCCGCCATCACGCAGGATCGCCGTCGATTCGCGCGCGGCGCGGCCGGTCGGTATCAGATGGTTCCCCCGCGAGGTCCGCATCCGATCGATCTGGCCGTAATCCCGCTGCTGCGTAACCACCACGGAGAACGGCACGCCGGAGATGGCGGCGGCCCCCAGCGCAAGAAGCTCCCAATTGCCGAAATGCCCGGAGAGAAGCAACGCTCCCTCCTCCCCGATACTTTGGAGAAGCTCGATATTATGCACGCGAAGTCGCCTGCGAAGCCCTGCATCGGAAAGGTGCCGGAGAGTAATCAGTTCAAGGAAGACGGTGATAAGATTGATGAACGTGGCCCACTCGATCCGCTCGATCCCGTCGGGATCAAGCTCGGGGAAGGCGAGCTTCAGATTGCGTTGAACGATCGACCGCCGTGCCCCAAGGCCCCGGGCAATCGCGGCCAGCGGGCGGGCGGCAACGCGGCAGAAGCCGAACGGAATGATCCTTCCGAGAGGACCGAAGAGGAGGCGCCAGAGAGCGGCGTTAAGGCGTTCCAGCAGAGCTACCGATGGAGGAGAGATGATCGCGTTCCATGCCCGCCACTGGGAATTGCGACGGGCATCGGAACGCGTTACGACAGTTAGTTATCCCAGTGCTTGTTGAGGAGGGTATAATCCTCCAGCCAGTTATCGTGATGCAACTCGCGCGGGGCGGTGGAATGCACCAGCTTATAAAGCCCCGTCTGCGTCCGATCCACGAAGACAAAATCGTAGTTGAGTTTATTATAGCTCCAGATCTCGTACGGCTTCTTGTTGTTGTCCTGAACATGGCGTTCAATGCCATCCGGCTTGCCGTACTGCAACAGCACCCTGCCGCGATCGCTATCCCAGCCATGCTTGGCAAGCGGCGCCGCGTACTGCACGCGAGCATCCTCCACCAGCGAGTAATACGCATCCCGATTCTCGTTCTGTAGAGTCTCCGGGGAATCATCCCGGGCGGCCCAGAAATTACTGAGGAACCGCCCCTTGGCGTCGATGCCGGAGAGGCTTTGCCACATCTGCTTCTCGTTATCGGTGGCGATATACCTTGCCTTTGCATACTCCAGATCCAGCTCGGCATCATTGAGACCGGCGTAGAGCGGATCGATCTCCATCACATTCTCCCGCTGCGATATCGCCGTGGCCGCGGAACCTGATTTCCCGGTTCCCATGGCAAGCGCATACGTACGGTCCGGATTGTGAAGGGTGAACGAATGATAGACGATGGCCGTATCTCCGGGCTTTGCGCCGGTGGCGGGGAATGCCCTTACGATCACATAATATACCCCATTGGGCATCGAGTCCAGCGGCAGCGCGTTCAGCGATGCCACCGCTCCATGCGGGGGACGCGCGGAGGTGGTTTCCTTGTGATAGAACACTTTCTTGTCCGATGTCGCCAGCGCGTATTGAAGCTTGTACTCGCTTCCCGGAAGTTTATCGGCGTTATAGACTTCGACATAACTATTAAGCGTCAGCGATGGCGGAGCGATCACCGAAGCCACGTTCGGCAGCACGATATAACCACTCTTGTAGAAGTGACTCGTGGTATCGGTGGACGGCGTTGACTGGGTGACAAGCTCGATATCGCTCAACTGAAGGGCGGCCCCGGCGAAGTTGCGGACCGGGAGGAGAAACGAGACGGAATCCATCCTGCTTTTGTTGCCGAGATCCTGGTAGAATACCTGTGCCTTGTAGACGCCCGGCTTCAGCGCCAGCGCGCGTGCCCCCATCATCATCATGGCATCGGCGTCCTGGCTCGGCTCCTCCACCACGCTGATCCAGGAGACCGTATCGGCATCCTTTCCAAGCGTATCGCTTACAACCAGCCGATTAAGCAGGCGCCCCTGAAGGGAACCATCGACAGACTTTCCGTAGGCAAGACCCAGATTGGAGAACTGGATATCGACTTCAACAAGCGTCAGGGAATCATCGTAGGCGAACTGGTTATAGGCGTAGACATAGTTCATCCCTCCGACCTGTGCCCGGAGCGCGCCACCCGCCACGCAGATGATCGACAGGATCAGAGCCGGCAGTGCTATGGTTCGCCGGAGAAGTTGCGTTGATATTCTCATGATACTTGGCCGGAATACGATGTTGGGGGATTGCCACAGCGCGTAACGGAACCCGTGCGCGGATTCGGGGCAAGCGGTGTTACTGACGATTATCCCGGGAAAAATAATGCGGGCCACATCCGGCGAATGATGAAGATCGATCGCATCGAATATGGCCCGCACAATTCGTACCCTCTCCCTTCCGCCGATCATGAAAACGGCGGCGGAATTTCAGCCTACTGGAACCGAACCGACGCGGTGATCAGGTTGACCAGACCAAGCGTCTTGTGTGGCCGGATCGCGTAATCGAGCTGGCCGTAGAAGGAACCGGTCTCGTACTTCACGCCGACACCACCGCTGATTCCAAACCCGTCGGTGGAACCGAACTGATAACCCGCGCGGGCCGCCAGAAGGTTGTTCCACACATACTCGGCGCCGAGCGAGACGAACTCATTCCGGTCCGAAGCAGTGGAGAATTCCGTGTTGACGAGAAGCGAGTTGGTCTCATCCCCTTCCAACACGTTGGAGGAGAGGCCTGCACGGAACGTCAGCGGAAGCGAGGACTCAAGGGCCTCCAACTGCTGATCCGAGTTCTGCGAACCGGTGGTTGCATCAATTCCGCCGGTACGGACAAGGCCGTTGCCGGTGAACTTGAGCGGAGCCGAGAGATTCTGTACCGCGAAGCCGAGACGCATTCCAAGAATGCCCGGCTTGTAAAGCGTGCCAATATCGAATGCCACGCCGCTGGCGCTCTCCTGCGCAAGTGCAAGGCTGATGAACTTGCCGGTCACTCCAAAGGAGAACTGATCGGTAAGCTGGCCGGCAAACGAAAGGCCAAGCGCCAGATCGCGTGCCTTGTACTTCTCACCCGTTCCATCCTGCTGGAACATCGTGGTCACCTCGATATCGTCGGAGCCGTAGCTGATGGCGCTGATGCCAGCCTTGTAGGAGGCGCCCACCGGGAAGATCGCCCCGGCGAAATTGTGCGTCATGCCGGCGAACATGCTGGAATAGCTGTAGGCGGCGCTGGCACCGGGAATCTGCGTGATGCCCGCGGAGTTCCAGTAGAGCGCCGAAGGATCATCGGCGATCCCCGAAAACCCGCTCCCGATACCCACGGCGCGCGCGCCGACAGGGATATTGAGAAACGTGCCGGAGCTGACACCAACCTTCGAGAACTCCTTCCGGTCGCCATTTGCCGTTGTGCTCTCCTGCGCAGTCGAGCCTACGGTGAGCGCGCCGAAGCAGAGCGCCACCAGACCGATGCTGTAAAGCTTTCTCATTCTATGATCTCCAGATTATAAATGTCTCGTATCAGGGGAATTCGAATAGTTGCCTCCGGATTTCGGTGGCGGCCCGCCCAAAAGGCGCGGCCCGCCACCATCCGGTATTCGTCACAGGATCAGCGCGTGTTCAGACGGTAGCCGCCGACAATCACGGCGAACTTCTTGATCGTCTCTGAACCGTTCGGGGTCGTGATACGGGCAACAAGGAGCTGGCTCTGCACAATGCGGTTTGCCTTTGTGAGCAGATCATACACCTCGACCGCAACACGGCCGTTCTCGTAGTTCGCGTCCCCCTGCTTTGCCAGGGCATCATGCTCCAGAGTCTGGACAAGCTCGCCGGCTTCCGTGTAGATCTGGATCGTGCACTGCGCCGGCAGATGCGTGAAGTAGAGACGACGGTCGGTCGTCGTCGGCTGGCCGACATGGTCGATCAGATACGGATTCGGAACCACCGTCACCTTGTCGAGGAGATCATCCGTGTAGTTCTCCAGCTTCACCTTCGTCTCCGGAATTGCCACGGCCACCTTCGCGCCGGGAACCGGGAGACCAAGGGTGCCGCCGGTAAAGTCCACCACGATCTTATCACCCACCTTGAAGTCGGTGGTCGGCGCGTTCGCCGGGATCTGAGTGGAATCGGCCTCCGCCGTTGTGGGCCCCAGGCCGGCGAAGTCGAGATAAATCTCGGATCCGTTGACCACCAGCTTGTGCGCGAACTTCACGCGGATCGTGTCGATCGTCAGCTTGGAGGCATTATCCACATAGTACCTGTTCGGCGTGCCGAGATACTGCGTGGTGGAGATCAGCGCCTTGTTGCGGGTTACCCGGTTGGTTGCCTTGCCGGGCAGGGCGCGGATGGCATCGGAGTTCTGCCATGCGTTTGCATACAGGGCATACTTCCCCGGATCGATCACACGGGCGATGGCGCCTGTGGATGGAAGCGTATCGGCCTTCACCTTTGCGTTCGGATCGGCAGGGAACTCGTAGTTATAGTTGATGGTTGAATCAACCTGAGTACCGGATGCATTGAACACCTTACGGGTGAAGCTGGCGATATCGCGCACCTTCAGCGTGAGATAATCCACGTTGAAGGAGACCGGACGGGCGCCCGTCTTGGTCTTGTAGGAGATCGTCTCGGTGCCACCTGGCATAAATTCGATCTCCAGTTTCACCTGGCCGATGCTCGGGATACGCTGCAAAATATGCGTATTGTTTGCCGTGCTCGGAAGCTGGCCCACAAGCGACTTTCCAGCCACCAGGTTGGTCTTGCCGGGATCGTTCCCCGCCACGATCGTGAACGGCGACTTGTTGGTCGAATCACCGAACAGACCGAAGCGAAGCGAATCGCCGTACTGCTCGAACGCGTAATCGAACCCGATACCGAACGTATTCTTGTAGATACCAACGGTGTTGTAGATCGGGAAGAGCGGATCGGCGTTATACGAATCGAAGTACGGAACCTTGACGTTCCGGGCATTGTAGAACAACCGGCCCGAGTCAGGATGCTGCGTGGTCAGAAGGCTGTCCAGCAGACGAGCACTCGTATCGGAACGGTCGGTAAACCGGCCGCTCGGCGACGAGAAGAGGTTGCCGTAATTGAGGCCGAAGCGCATCAGCTCGCCACCACTCTTCCTGCTGCGGACGATAACCTGGCTGTTATAGAACAGGTTGAGGAACTGTCCGCGGCCGATGGTGGCGGAATCGAACGGATCAAGTGGCTGGAACTCGAACTCCAGCGTATCGCCACCGAACAACTGAGCAAGACGCTCCTTGTCGTAGGTCACGAAACGGAAGTTGTAGATGCCGCCAAGCCCGTTGGAGGAAACAATCGTCGGGTTCGGATCAGCTCCCGACTGCGGAGCCTCGGGAGTGGTCCGCACTTCGTTGAGCCCGGCGATACCGGAGTTCACCTTGGCGGGCGTTCCCTCATCGCTGCCGGCATCGAGCGCCAGCACCTGATAGTAGTAGTCCACGTTGTTGATCAGCTTCTCGTTCTGCGAGAGGTCGATCTGGTTCTCTTCGATCTTGCCGTCGTTGTTGTCATCGCCCACATCGATAAACGTGCGTCCGGCCGTGATGCTGTCCATGATATGGACGATAGCGTCGCGGACGATGTCGCGGGTAGCCTTGTGAGCGAACCTGCCGCCAAACTGACCACCGTCAAACTGAGTGGAGTCATCATCATTGTCGTCGAACGGATCGAACGTGAAATCAACCACGTAGCCGGTGTCGATCACCGTCTTGCTCGGCTGGAGCAGATCGGGGAGCCCCGGACGCCTCAGCGTATCGATACGGAACTTGTTGTACTTCTTGATCAGGCCCCTGCTGCCGGTATCGGCGAGCATCGGAAGGATGGACCATGCGCCAAGGCGCGAAAGGTTCCCCTCAAGCGCGGCCTTGTAACGGGTAACGGTATCCGGCATCGACGGAATCACGAACGTGCCGATCGTCTTCCATCCAAGGTTCCAGCCATGCGCGGAATCGGTGATATCGCCGCTGACGCCCTTGCGCGAACGACGGATCTGATAACGTGCAAAGTCGAGGCCACGCTCCTGGCGATCAAGCGAACGCTCCGAGCGATCGTCCCAGTGCAGCTCCACACCGTTGTTGAGCGGCGACCAGGTAACGTTGGCGGGATCGGGAGGAACCGGCGCCAGGAAGTTCTCGTTGTACACCTTCTGAGCAAATGTGTCGATGGCGAGAAGGTTCTTCACGTCATCGGTCTGCCCGGTCGGGGTCGTCGGGTTGTTCGGATCCTTGCCGCCGTTGGAGAACACGATGCCGATAACAACGCGGGCGGTATCCCCCTTGTGCATGTTGAACGGGCCGGTGGTCATCATAAAGCGCTTGTCGCCGGGACCGTTGTCCTGGTCGCGCTGGCTCCGATCCGACATAAACTCATAGCGCTGCTGATCGTTCGACGGATCTTCGTCGATCGTCCATGCCTGGAACGTGGAAAGGCCGATCTGCTCCTTCTCGGGATACACTGCCTTGTTCGGGCGGAGGAAGCCGGTGCTGTCGATCGCCGGGCTCTCAAGGAAGTCGAGGCCGATATATCCGTAGACCGTGGCTTCCGCGTCCGACCACTGGATGGCGAGGTTCAGCGTATCCTTATCAGCATCCGGGATAAAGATCTTTGCGTGATCGTTGTTGGCCTGGCCGATATCCATGTCAAGCGCCGGTCCCATGAAGCAGTTCAGGAGATCCTGACCCGACTTGTTGATGATCGAGTACTTGATGAAGAGGAAATTCTTGTACTGTCCAAAGCCCCACCCGTAGATCGACTGCTCCACCTGGATGCCGATCGGGTAGCCCTTCTTCAGAGCCACGTCGGAGGCAAGCTCCTTGTAGCGGTCAAGATCGGTGTCCTTGTAAATCGAGAAGATATCCTCGCCCGAGATGATCGCCGGTCCCTTGCGATAGGTATCGGTATTACGGCGCGTGATATCGTCGATATAGTTACCGAAGTAGCGGTTATGCTTCAGGGTATCATTCGGGTTGGTATCCCAGATTGGCCAGTTCGGGCCTCCCTGTGCCCTATCCTTGGAATCGAACGGCTCACCGGTAAACCCGTTGTAGTCGGACGAGAGATACAGGCGATACTTATTGATGGCGGCCGCCGAGTTATCGGTCTTCGACGTTTTGATATCCCCCTGAATAATGCCAGGGGTCATCCAGGATGTGCCGGAGTTCGGGTTGTAGCCGATCACGCAGAGCTTCGCGGTATCCTGCTTCCCCTGATGGTCCAGCACCTTCTCCGCCGCGAACCAGATGCCGCCGCCGAAGATATACCGGCGATTTGACCCGCGAGGCCAGATGCCACCGGCCTGAGACGTCGCGACGTTCAGACCGAAGATGCCGTAGTTCGACGAGTAGAACTCGACACCGGAGACCTTGTTCTTGAGTACTTCGTAGACGGAGTTGGGAACGCGAAGGATCGAGCGGTCATCCTTTGCCGTCTCCTCCTGCTTCTCCCCCTTATCCTTATCCCGCGTCTTGGCAAACGCTGGCGGCGAAGCCAGCACCGCCGCCGCCGCGAGGAGCGCCAGGAGTGTCCCCCGGGTATAGGTTCGAAATTTCATTGGTTATCCTTTATGAAAAGATTATTTGATATCCCTTCGAAAATCCCTTACGGGGACGGCACCAGGCCGCCCCCGTAAGATGCTCGGATCAGAACCTGATCTTGAAACCGACCGCCACCGTGCGCGGCGTCTGGTAGGTTCCGCGGCGGGCCTGGATGGTCGAGACGAACCGCTGATATCCCTCGAAACGCTCCTGCTGCGTCACAACGCCGTCAAGATTCGAATCGACATACGGGTTGTAGAAGCGGGTGCCAAAGCGGTCATACTGGGAAACATCCCAGGTCTCCGGACGGGCCGGAATGATGTCGCGATAGGCCGGCAGCGCGCTGAACTCGCCGATCTGGCGGGCAAGGTTCTTTCCATCATCATCCGGGCTGCCGGTGATCGAATAGCGCGCATCACCGTCGCGCGGCGAAAGACGGACCGAGTTCGGGCCGGTGGTGTTCAGCAGGTTGAAAACGTCGGCGTAGAAGCTGACTTCGAGACGGCCGACCGACTCACCGAAGATATCGCGAAGCTTGAATCCGCGCTCGATGTGCCCGTTGGTGCCGAACTGCGACGGCAGGCGCTGCGAGTTGAACTCGGTTATAGGGACCTGGCGCGTGTCCTCACGAGTGTACGGAAGGCCGGTCGAGAAGGAGGCCTCCAGGGTGATGGTTGTATTCTCCAGCACCTTGAAGCTGCCGATCGACGGTCCTTCCTTGTCGCCCCAGAAGAGCGTGCCGGTGAAGTTCAGTGCGTGCGTCTGATCGTAGTTCAGGGGATACTCGGTCAATGGGAATTTCTGCTTCTCGCCGGTATAGGGATCAGCTCCCGCGGTCACCAGCGTGTAGTTGGACTCAGGCGAGGATGCCGTGCCGACGGCCTTCTGCAGCGTGTAGTTAAGCTCGGCCGAGAAGTGATCCGCCGGGAGGCGACGAGCAGTGATCTCAACGCCGCGGACGTTTCCGTACTCGCTGACGCTATAGATCACGTAAGGCGAAGGAACCTGTGGGACGTAGGTAACGCCCACCTGATTGTAGATATCGCGATAGTACGCCGACACGTCAACGGCATATCCCTCGCCGATCTGAGCCTCGTAGCCCATCTCATAGATGAATGCCTTCTCCGGCTCGATATTCGGGTTGCCGAAGAGCTGGTTGCCACGAGCGGCATCAGCGTAGGCGCCGTCGTAAAAGTAGTTGAGATCCGGCGTCTTGAACATCACCGCGAAGTTCACGCGGAACTGCGACTCATCGGTGATCGGATAGGCAACACCGATGCGCGGGCTGACCTGGAACTTCAGGCTGGCGTCCTTCAGCGATGCAAGCGAATCCACGACGTCCTGAGTTGTATTACGGAGGGTCGGCGGGAGCTTGGTGTTCGGGCTGATGAAGTCGAAACGGACGCCTGGCTGGAAGACGATCGACTTGTAGTCGAAGCGGGTTCCCAGATAGAGAGCGCCGGCGACCGGGTTGTACGGGTTCTTCAGGAACTCACGAAGAACGTTCTGATCGCCGGTGGTCAGATAGCTGGCATCATAACCATAGACATCAAAGAACGGGTTCGGGTCCCACGCAAGGCTGTTGGTGTGGCGGCGGAGCGTGGTCCGCGTCACCTCAAAGCCGGTCTTAACCTGCGTCTTGACCTCGCCGAGATTGAAGTTCGTCTCGTAGTTCCCCTTCAGGTTCAGCTCCACCGCCTCACGAATCTCCAGCGAACGGGAGTTGCCGTGCGTCGGAAAGTTGCCGGCGTCGATCAGGCCGTACGGGTTACGGCTGGAGCCGGGATACTCGGCGCCCTCATAGAGGCCGGTAACGGTATCGCGGAGGAAGACCTGCGTGGCCGAGTTGACATACTGATTCACCGCCACGTTCGCCTGCGGGCTGGCGTAACGATCGATCACCCTGTCGCCGTTGGCGTCCACCGGACCGTAGATATCATAGGTATCGAAGATGCCGTATGACTTCGACTCATCCTTCTTGCCGGTCTCGGTCGTGTGATGAACCCACGAACCGGTCACCTCGAAGAAGCTCGTGGCGTCCAGCGACTGGAAATAATGGGCCGATGCGCGGTTGATGATCGTGTTCTGGTTCACCTGCTGCGCGTCGCGCTCCAGGATGCTGGCGTCAATCGGGGACTTCGCATCCTGCTGGACCGGATGGTCGAGCATATAGATGTTTCCCCAGCCCCCCACTTCCAGGCTCGTCAGGCCGATTTCGCCGCTGAGCTCAAGGTAGCTGTTGTCGGTGAGGCTCAGTTTGAACTTGCCGTTGATATCGCGCACCATTGCCTCATCGTGCGCAAGCTGGCCCAGGTTGGTCGGCGTAAGATGCATGCCCCATGCCTGGTCGGCCGCCGCGGCACGCTGCGCCGCGAACTCCGGCGACATATCGTACACCTCGTAGGAGGCATCGCGATACTTGATACCGTTATACTTGCCGGTGATATAGAAGGAGGAGTTCGAAAGGCCCGGGATCGGACCGCCGAAGCCGAACTCGTACAGCTTGCTGCCGGAGCCCTGAATCTTTGCGGCCGGAAGCGTGGTATCGATGTTGGTTCCAACCTTCTTCACGGTGATGGGATCGGACGAGCCGTAGAGCGCCGGGACGTTCGTGCGGAAGCGGAAGATGCCCTCGTAGCGCTCGGTGCTTCCAGCCTTCGTCACGGTATTGACAACGCCGGAAAGAACATCGCCATACTCCGGGCCGAAGCCCGAGGAGAGCACCTGCACCTCGGAAACCGAGAGGGTCGATACCGTTGGATAGTAACCGGCGGTGGTGGCACCAAAACCGCCCTGGAACGGATCGCCGACCTTCACGCCGTCAACGCGGATCTGCGTCTCGGAAGCACGAGCTCCACGGATGCCGTAGCCATTCTGCCCGTTGCCGGAAACGCCGCCCGCGCGGCCAATCGCCTGCTGAATGCTGGTGTAGGTGGACTGATCGAACTGCTTCTCGTTAACGCTGCTGTGCTTTCCCGGAGTGCCGATGACAACGGGCCTGGATCCTTGGCCATGAACAATAATCGTATCGCTGCCGGTCTTCGGGGACATGTTGAAGTCAACACGGGTCTCCTGATCGATCGAGATATGAACGCCTGTTTTCCGCTCCGTGTTCAAGCCGACAAACCTGACCTCCACAGTATAATCGCCAGCGCGAACGCCGGCAACTGAATATGTGCCATTGGCCTTGACAACGGCTCCACGTAATGGCGTCGTGCCAAGCACGATGACATTCGCTCCGGCAACCGGCTTCCCCTCCGCCTTTACCGTACCAGAGACAGACCCCGTGGTCTGTGCCTGCGCGACAAGCGGTGCGAGAAGCGCGATCGATGCCAAGCCTAGTAGCCTGAGTTTCATCTGAGCACTCCTTGGTGATGTTGTAGTTCGATGTACCATGGATATATGTTGTTGATGCAATTGATAATCTCAATATTCCAGACACGGCAACCGCAACTTTCCGCGGGGCTGGATCGTAGCCGTTTCAGCCATTAGCGGAAGCGCGATCGAATCAAATGTTCCAAATGGGCAAAGCAAACCCGCGCTCATTATGAGCGTAGCGAAGAGGCATGATGGGGGGATGGGGAGGAGCGCCCAAGCCGGGCATTAAAACCAATTCCGATTGGCACCGAGGCTAGATTTCGATCTGTGGGTAGAGAGCATTATCAAAATTTCACGCCGAATATAGCCTTGGCAGGCCCTAACCACAAAATTCTCTTTTTCAAATCCTCTCCCCAATCGGAACATTCTCCCCTCCCTGCCGTCTCAACTCCCCTTGCCGCTTATCTCCCCTTCATGGGATCAAACTACACGACACCTGTAAAAAAGTTACCGCGGGTTGCCTGATTCTTCCGTCCGGGCCGCCA
Organism: Kapaibacterium sp. (SeqCode); assembly: GCA_039917235.1. Classification (GTDB taxonomy): domain Bacteria; phylum Bacteroidota; class Ignavibacteria; order OLB7; family OLB7; genus JAFDZV01. Next base: position 16,791 of record JBDSJW010000092.1, read on the forward strand.
GAAGAGCGGCGCCATGCCAATCGTCCGATCCTCCGGACAGCCTGGTGATACTGTCCGCTTCTCCCCTTTCTCTGTAGTTCCCCCATTCATCCGAAGACAGCCGTCCAAATCGTTCCCCTGGTTTTCGGGCTGTCTCAATCTACACTCCACTCCGCTGGAAGTTACCGGCTGCAACATCTTTGGAGCACGCCGGGTATCGGCTATGCCCGAACGAGGGTTACCACATGTACGGGATCCAGCCCTCTTCCTTCGGAGTGATATGATGCTCCGTGCCCGCACGCCCCCTTGTATACAAGCAGCAGGGGCGTCTACGACCAATCCCTCCATAATCCTGCTCTTCATTAACCTCCAGTTCCACGTTCAGCTTCGTTTCGGCATCAATGTCGATTGTTGCATCCTTATGCTGCTCTTTAAAGCCAGCCGCACGGATGGCGATCTGATATCTGCCGGCCTTTATGCCAACGACCCTGTAGGAACCATCAGCCTTGACCACCCCTCCCCGCAATGGCGTTGTCCCCAGAACAATAACCACCGCCCCGGCAAGCGGCCGACCGGAACCATCGGTGATCCACCCCGAGAGACTGCCGGTGGTCTGCGCGCGGACCGCCAGCGATGCGGCGATAAAGAGAATCAGAATGGAAAGGGTTCGCGCGATCATACATGTGCCTTATGGTTGTTTAATGAGTTGTCCAACTCCACACTCCAATCCAACGGAAGTTACCCGCGCTCCGGCGCCTTTCATCCCCTGCACCGAGGTTATCTCCTGTACCGTATTCTGTCCGGCTCCCAGCTTGGATCAAGATCGAATCGGGTGATGTGATGCTCCGTGCCGGGACGGCCTATTGTGATATAGCCTGGGGGAGCAAAGCACCCGAAAACTGCTCGATATTCCGCCCGCCATTCGGTCTCCGACATCTTCTCCGCCTGCACATCCAATCGGCTTTCGATACCAACTTCGATTGTTGCCGGCTTGTATGAGGCTCTATAACCAAGCGCCCTAACCCGGATCTGATATTCCCCAGACTTCACCCCCACAATTTTGTAGGAACCATCCGGCTTGACAACCGCACCCCGCAACGGCGTTGTCCCCACGACGATAACAGTTGCCCCGACAAGCGGCCGACCGGAAGTATCGGTTATGCACCCCGAGAGACTGCCGGTGGTCTGCGCACGGACCGCCAGCGATGCGGCGATAAAGAGAATCAGGATGGAAAGGGCTCGTGCGATCATGATATTCCCTCGATAATATGTCCAGGTTGCTCCACTATCCTCTCGACCCGGCACGCAGGCATTATCTGTTCCCGATATCGCTTGCCCTGAGACCTGGATCAAGATCGTACGCGGTGATGCTGTGGGCTGTCCCACACTTACCGATGACAACAGCAGGAAAACGAATTGCAGGAATGCCCCACCAGCCATACTCCTCATCCCTCTTTAGTCGCATGACAAACCTCACATCCGCCACCTCGCCGCTGCGGACAAGCACACCACTCTTCCGTTCCCGCTCAAAGCCCAGATACCTCATCTCAATCCGATACTCCCCCGGCTTTATCCCCGCGATCACATACGAGCCATCTGCCTTGACAACCGCCCCCCGCAACGGCGTTGTCCCCAAAACAATAACATTTGCCCCAACGCGGGGCTTGCCGGAATCATCGGTCACGCGACCGGAAACGGTGCCGGTTGTATCCTGCGCGCTTGCGTGAAGGAACGAGAAGATGATGATGAAAAGCGGAATCGAAATGGCACGAAGCATCGCGGGCCTCCAGTGAGAATGTTCGGGGGTCGTTTGCCGACGTTGAGAACATACCCACGGAAGGCCCGTTGGTTACCGATTGATGACCGGAATCTATTCTTCGGGGAAGCTCAGCGTCCTGATCTTCTCGATCACCTCCAACCCCTGAAGATCCGCCAGCGTGGGCGCATCAATCGCCCCGTCGGTCCGCATAATCGTCAGCGCGTGGCCGGTCCCCTCGCGACGCCCCAGCGCCACATCGGCGATGTTAACGCCGCGCTCCGCCAGCACGGCGCCGACGGCCGCCAGCACGCCGGGACGATCGAGATTCTGGAAGAGAACCATCGACCCGGCCGGACGGATATCGAGCCAGATGCCGTCGATCATCACCAGCCGCGGCTCGTTCCGGCCGAAGACGGTGATCGCCGCGCTCCGGCTCTCGTCGCCGTGCGTGGCCTCCGCGCAGATCAGCGTGTTGAAATGATGATGCACTCTCTCTCCCGCCGTCGTCAGCGTTACGCCGCTCTTCCCCGCCAGCAGCTCGGCATTGATGGGGTTGACCTTTTCCTCGCGACCCACGCCTATCATGCCGGCCAGGAACGCCGCCCCCAGCCCGCGAACGATCGGCGTGGCCTCCGGCCCGTACACCGTAAGCCGACACGCCACATCGCCATTGCCGACAAGCTGGCCCAGGAACGATCCAAGCCGCTCCGCCGCCCCCATCATCGGCAGCGCCTCGCTCCCGAGCGATGACTCCAGCCCCGCCGCGTTCACAACGCCGCGCGCCCCCTTTCCCTCGAACAGATCGGCGATCTGCACCGCGATATCCAGCGCCACACGCTGCTGCGCCTCCTCGGTCGATGCGGCGATATGCGGCGTTGCCACCACGCGCGGGTGGGAGATCAGCGGGTTTGGAAGCACCGGCGGCTCCGGCTCGAACACGTCGATCGCGGCTCCGGCGACCTTTCCGCTCTCCAGCGCCGCAAGCAGCGCCGCTTCATCGATGATGCCGCCGCGGGCGCAGTTCACAAGAAAGATCCCATCGCGCATCCGCGCCATCTCCTTCTCACCGATCATCCCCCGCGTCTCCGGGAGGAGAGGAACATGAATGGTGATGATGTCGGATGTGGCGATCATCTCATCGAACGTCGCGGGCTCTATCCCCAGATCCCGAACCGCGTCTGCACTGAGCACCGGATCAAACCCCGTCACCACCGTATCGAACGACTGAAGGCGGCGCGCCACCTCGCGACCAATCCGTCCAAGGCCGAGAATGCCGACCCGCTTCCCCATCAACTCGGTTCCGGTGAACGACTTCCGATCCCATGATCCCGAGCGGAGGCTGGCGTTGGCGGCGGGGATCTTCCGCAGAAGCGAGAGGAGCATGGCAACCGTGTGCTCGGTGGCGGAGATCGTGTTCCCCCCCGGCGTGTTCATCACCACAACTCCTTTTTCCGTGGCGGCAACAACGTCGATGTTATCCACGCCGGCGCCGGCGCGCCCTATTGCCCGCATCCGTGTCATCGCGGCGATCATGGCGCGGTCCACCTGCACGGCGCTCCGGACGATCATGCCGTCGTAATCGGGAAGCATGCCGTACAGCTCTTCCTTCGAAACGCCGACCGCTCTGGTAACCGCGATTCCACGCTCTGCCAGAATCCGATCGCAATCCTTGCTGACCGCATCCGCGATGAGAACTTTGAATTCACTCATGGGAGAAGCACTGATAATATGTTGATGCCGTGGTCCCGAATATCAACGGAACCACGGCGTTGGGATGCACGTCACCGGAAGCCCTCAGCGCCCGCCGTTGAAGACCTTCTGCGCCGCGGCCAGCCCCGCCCCGGAGGTATACGGATGCCCGATATCGGAAAGGGCGCTCTCGATGGCGTAGAGCACCGCCAGCATGTCCGCCTCATCGTAATAGCCAAGATGGGAGAGACGGAAGATCTTCCCCTTCAACTGCTCCTGGCCGGCGGCCATCGTGATCTTGTACTTCTTCTTCATCAGCGAGCTGAATTCCTCCCCTTTCTCCGGGAGCATCACCGCCGTAACGGCGTTCGATGGAGGATTGCCGTACGGCTGAAGGCCGACCGCGGCCACGCCGGCGCGGAGCGCGGAGGCCATGCGGGCATGACGGTTCCAGACATTCTCGATCCCCTCCTCACGGATCATCGCCAGCGCATCGGCAACGCCCAGCACCAGCGTCACGGCCGGGGTCCAGGGGGTGTCGTCGGTGGCGAACGCCTTCTTTGCAAGCTTCAGATCGAAGTAGAATTTCGGGAGCGTGGACGATTCCGCGCTCTTCCAGGCACGCTCGCTCAGGACGATAAACGCAAGCCCCGGCGGGATCATCAGCCCTTTCTGCGAGCCGGTCACCACCACATCCAGATCCCAGTCATCGAAACACATCTCGTGCGCGCCAACGGCCGTGATGCCATCCACGATGATCAGCCCCTGGAAACCGGGACGGAGCGCCGCGGCGATGGACTTCACATCGGTAAAAACGCCGGTCGATGTCTCGCTGTGCGTCAGGCAGATAGCCTTCGCCGCGGGATGCTTCCCGAGCGCCTCAAGCACCTGTTCCGCGGTAACGGCTGTTCCCCACTCGATGGTGATCTCGTGCGCCACGATGCCGTAGACAGTGGCGATCTCCCCCCAGCGCTCACCGAACTTTCCCGCGTTGACGAAAATGATCTCATCCCCCGCCGAAAGAGTGTTCACCAGGGCGGCCTCCATGGCACCGGTGCCGCTGGAGGTAAGCGTCATCACCGGCTGCGACGTGCGGAAGAGATAGCCAAGCCCTTCCCCAACATCGTGCAGCGCCTTCTGGAATTCGACGGTGCGGTGATGGATGATCGGCTGGGCCATGCGAAGCATGATCGACTCGGGAACGGGAGTCGGCCCCGGAGTGAAGAGACGTGGTTTCATGATTGCTGCTCTCTAATGCGAAGTTGGATGCGATGCGAGGAGACTCGCGGCAACCGGCTACATGGAAGTATCGTGCCAGATGGGCCTGGCGGCGGCGGGGATTATCGCCCTTCGAGCGCCTTGCCGACTGCCCCGGTCAGTTTGTCAAAGTTATGGCGCGTGTTCGAGGAGAAGGGTATCACTCCGATACAGCTTACATACTTGCTGACAAGCTCCGTCATTGCATCGAACCGCGTCTGCGCCTGCCCTGGTGAGATCTTATCGTACTTCGTGAGAACCACAACGAACGGGCGGCCGATGGAATCGAGCCAGTGAAAGAGATCAAGATCCAGCACGGTGGGCTCGTGACGGATATCACTGAGAGCGGCGACCAGCCGGAGCTGTTCGCGGTTTGTCAGATACGACTCAATCAGGCGGACCCATGCCTCGCGATCGGTCTTGGAAACCTTTGCATAGCCATATCCGGGAAGATCGACGAAGTGATAGCGATCGTTGATCCTGAAGAAATTGATCTGCTGTGTCTTTCCGGGGGTCGAGCTGGTCTTTGCCAGCCCCTTCCTGCCGCACAGCGCATTAAGAAGCGATGACTTCCCCACGTTCGACCGGCCGGCGAACGCCACCTCGGGCATCATGGCTTTGGGGAACTGCGCCGGCTGAGCCGCGCTGATAACGAAATCGGCAGATGTAATCCGTAGCATAGCAGACTGTTGAATTATTTCCGGCACTCAGACTGTTCAACAACGATCAGCCGCAGGGCGGCCGAATCTGAGCGAATGAGGCGTCCTTCCGGACGCCGCAGTGAGCGAACGATGAAGGCCAACGCCGCGGATGACGTTGTTCAACAGGCGGATAGGTAAAAAATAAGCCATCGAGCGAAAGACTCCACCCGATGGCTGGTAAGATTATCGTGTCCGAACGTATCGGGACATCACGCTAGAAATCGTCGTCGTCGCTCCCGCCGCGATCCCAGCGGGTATCGTCGTTATTACCACGTCCACGGCCGCTGTCCCTGCCCCCCCCCTGCGGACGACGCCCGCGATCGCGATCGCCGCCGCCAGATCCACCGCCACCGCTGTAGCCGCCACCGCCGCCGCCGCTATGCCCACCGCCGCCGCCACTATAACCACCACCACCGCCGCCACCGTACTCACGACGTCCGCCACCGCCGCCGCCACCACCGCCCGAACGCTGCTCGCGCGGCTTTGCTTCATTGACGGTGAGGCTACGCCCCATCCAATCCTTGCCGTTCATCTCCTGAATCGCACGCTCGCCCTCTTCCTTCGAAGACATCTCGACGAAACCGAACCCTCTCGGGCGCCCGGTCTCCTTGTCAATGATGATGCTTGCTGATGTGACCGTGCCGAATTCTCCGAAGGCCTGACGGAGATCCTCCTCCGTAACCGAGTAGGGGATGTTCCCCACGTACATGTTCACCGTGATACACCCTGAATGATGAAT
>JBDSJW010000093.1:0-6688 GCA_039917235.1 Kapaibacterium sp. (SeqCode)
GGTGAGAAAGAGAAGCAATCGATGGCGCTCTGGGCAGCAGACTGCGCCGAACGGGCATTGTCGCAATTCGAGGAACAGTACCCCGAGGATCGCAGACCGCGCAACGCAATCGAAGCGGCGCGCGCATGGGCGCACGGCACATTGAAGATACGTGAGGCACGCGCCGCCGCCTTTGCCGCTCACGCCGCCGCACGTGCCACCGATAATCACGCAGCGCGCGCCGCCGCACGTTCCGCCGGTCACGCGGCGGCGACAGCTCACGTTATCACTCATGCCGCTCATGCGGCCACATATGCGGTTAGCGCAATGGCAGCGGCCGCCGGAGATATCGAAACCGAGGAACGGGAGTGGCAACATCGACAGCTTGCGGATAAACTCTGGCCCATCGGGTTTTCCGGCCGGTAGTTATCCCTCGCGAAGAAGATGACACCGCCGGAAGATCCATTCCTCACGATCGAAATCATCATACAGACAGCGATAAGTTCCGGGAGAAATTTCAACAAGGAGACTTGAGCTTTCAATGCCCATCTCCCCCGCTGGTCTGCCGTCCGGCGGAACGATAAAGGATTCGATGCAGCTTCCCGATTCCGGCGTCCAGAGGATTGCCAGCACGCCGCTCGTCACCTCAATCGTTCCAAATACCACCGCCCGCTCGATGCCAACGGCAAGGCAGTCGCGGGCAGCGGGGACGAAATCATCCTGCTCGTTAATCCAGAATCGTCCAAGGATCAGGTGGTCCGCATTTTTTCTAAAAAGGGACGCCGTCCCCGGCCCGCGTGCATCCCACACAACGGCCCTCGCATCACCGATCATGATTTCTCCAGCCAGAACATCGGGATTGTTCTTCAGGACATCCCACGCCCGGTTGTAATCTGCCCACTTTTCTTCGAGACCTCCCCACTTCCGGGCAACCGCCGCGTCAGCAATCAGAAACGGTCCCCCCTCGCTGTCGACATCTCCCAGGGAGAAATCAGGATTACCGCTTTCGTTATCGTTCATCTCCACATCTTTTGCCTGTATGGTGCACATATGAGTCGGTCGCAAATCACGACAATCCCGACCACGGGAATATACGACTGAACAACATCATTGAATTGAACAATGGGCGGAGTAATTATCGGCGACATCATCGAAATCGCGACATCGAAAGGGCTGGCGTATGCTCAATACACGCATAAACATCCAATGTATAGCGGATTGATTCGGATAGGCGAATTTTTTATCGCAAACTGAGACAGTATCATCTTTCTGGTCGCTTCATCGTTTTTTTAATTGAAATTAGCGGATTTTCGCTTGGATCATAATCAATAAGTAAGCATGATTCACTGGAGAACTATCTCATATTCCTTTTGCTGATGCCGATACGAGATCCTGTTATGAAATATTTATTCCAATAATCGGCATAGAAGGCTTTGCGCTGATTTTGAATTAATTTCATGGATCAAAATCCATAACGCCTTCTAACCAAACAGACCTCGCGACAACCCCGAGGCCATCACCATGAACAGGCCGATCACCAAGTCACACATCGCCGCAACCACCAACGATAGCACGATCGGCACGGATCGTGGCATACCTCGACGAACCGCGAGAATATAGCTAACAAGGCTGACAAGGAGAATCGCGGCTTGAGCCACCCAGATCCACTTCATGGCCATGTCGTTATAGCCGATAGGTGAGAGGAACAGACCTATACCCACAATCACGGCGATCAGTGGAGAGAACGCCATTATTCGATAGGTGACATACGACACTACAACCATTGGCGATGGTAGTTAAATTGAAATCAATCAGCCTGCGATCAAATCCGCATTTTATCCAGCGTTGATCGATGGCATACCAAGTTATATAAGTGTCGGCAAATACATCATTATATCTGTCAAAAATTCAAAAGCTTAACATCAGAAAGCAGGCATTCGCCAGTAGAATATGAGTATTGCAGACCAGGGAACTCGAACAACAGAATCTCAATAGAGAGTATGTGAGCATCCGGCAACGAACCGAATGCCGGAGCCATAAATCCATGGCATCCCCTGCCATCCCCCATCCGTCAGATTTTAAAAGTCAACTATAGCCATCATTTTTACATTCTCGCCCCCTTTCCACCTCCCCTCGTTGAGCATTTCGACCGAAATTCAATTTCGACAATTATCGTTTACAAAAATCCCCAAATATGGTAATTATTAGGGTGTCGTGGCGCTATTACGGGTTCAATAGCAATCGGGAAGAAGCATCCGCATTACGTGGAGACATATTTTTGTGTCGTGGTTGATGATGCTTATGCCTTTGATGAAACTGAAATTCAAACCATCTGTTATGATATTCTGAATCGTTTAATCGAGACCCCCTCACGAGAAATCACAACCAGGCACATAGAATCTTTTTCCGTTAGCAGGAGATACCAATAATCGTTGTGGCCGGCGAAGCGCGCATCGCGAAACCACTACGAATCGTTGTCGGCAATTTCCGTGCAATCAATGTACGGCTGCATAATCAGCCAGGGAATGGCTCATCGGATCGGCATATGATTATCATCTGCCTGCTGACTCGATGCGACCGTGCCAGGGTGGATGCGTCTATAATACCACATCAATCCTTCTTGGAGAATACATCATGCGTATTAAGAAACTTCTGTTGCCACTGGCAAGCCTTATGGCGGGATGCACAATCATGATCGCCACCGCCTCCGCACAGTATCAGAACGTCGCCATCGGCACACAGTCATCGTGCAACCTCGCGGGCACCTCGACGTTCACCGGCGCCCTGTTCAACGGAAGAGTGGTAACCATCCCGGCCAACGGCACCGCCACATTCCAGTGGATTGCCACATCACAGGTCCCCGCGTCGGCCACGCTGACGCCGGTTTCGGTCAGCGGATCGGGCATTGATCCGGTCTATGGCCCCGTCGCATTTTCTCTCGATAATACCCGCCCGGCTCCAAACTCGACAATTACCGCAAACCAAGCGGAAACGTCGATTCCCGCCACGGGAAATCTCACGTTCAATCTGACGGTTACGATCGGAGCATTTCCGGGAGTTGTCTATGAGAGCATCCAGCCTCTGACCCAGAATGCAACGCTGTTTGCATGGCCTCATAACAACGCTCAGTACAATTCCCTGAACCAGGTTGATTTTCAGGATCGTGCCCATCCCGGCCCCATCGCGTTCTCGATGGCCACCAACACCATGCCGGCAACGGTAACGGCGGTGAACCAATAATCATTCCGTGCTCATAGTTCAACTGACAGCGCCCCGTCATCGCTTGCATGCGTTGGCGGGGCGCTGGTATATGAAGCGGGAGATATGATCAAAAAAAATCCCCGGATATTCCGATAAGAATATCCGGGGATTGATGTATACGCTATTTCTTCAGCGGAATATTATTTCCGCAGATGATGCGGCACCGATGTCACCACGATATGCCGCTCGAACAGAAGCCGACCCTTCAGCATCAGCGCCGTCTGGTTATGCAGCAACTGCTGCCACCAGAGACGGGTGACAAACTCCGGCAGGACGATCGTGGTGATGGAATCCTCGTGATGCTCCGCCTCACTCTTGATATAATTCAGGAGTGGCTCGGTGATCGAGCGGTAGGGGGATTCCACAACCTTCAGCGGAATTCCCATCCCCCACGCCTCCCACTGTTTCAACAGGTCCGCCGTGTGCGCCGGGTTCACGTCGATATAGAGAGCGGAGACCTGGGTCCCCGCGCCGCAGATCGATTTGGCGTAGCGGAGCGCGGGAAGGACGCCGCGATGGACGCCGGAAATCGGGACGATCACCCGGTGGTTCAGCTCGCGAAGCTGCCGGACGCCGTCCAGCGAAAGCTGCGCCGCCACCAGCCGGTAATGTTTGTTGATGGTGCGGAACATCAGCACCACCAGGCCAATCACCAGCACAACCGCCCACGCCCCGTGGGTGAACTTGGTGATGGCGATCACGATCAGCACCACCAGCGTCACCAGCGCGCCAAGGCCGTTGACGATCATCGAGAGAATCCAGTTGCCGCCGCGATCGCGTTCCAGCGCCGCCACCCGCTCGGATCGGTGCGATGCCTGCCCCGGATCATCGGCCACGCTGGCCCGATTCCGCGCCTCCTCTTCCAGTATTTTCTTTTTCGCCTCCCCTTCCTTCCGCTCGCGATACCAGTGGACAACCATGCCGGCCTGCGAGAGGGTGAACGAGAGAAAGACGCCGAGCGCGTAGAGCGGGAGCATGGACTGCTCGCGGCCGCCGAAGATCACCACCAGCACGCCGGCCAGGAGCGCCAGCACGATAATGCCGTTGCTGAACACAAAGCGGTCGCCACGGTTGGCAAGCTGGCGCGGAAGAAATCTGTCGGCGGCGATCAGGCTTGTCAGTCGCGGAAAATCCGCGAACGACGTATTGGCCGCAAGCACAAGGATGGCGGCGGTGGATGCCTGAATCAGATAGTAAACAACGCCGGTGCCGAACGTATGGCGGGCCATCGATGAAACCAGCGTTTCGGATTCACCGGCCGGATGCGCGTTCAGGTAGTAGGCAAGAAATCCGGTGCCGAGGATCAGCGTGGTCATGATCACCGCCATCCATGTCAGCGTCAACGATGCGTTCTTTGATTCCGACGGCTTGAAGGCAGGGACTCCGTTGGAGATAGCCTCCACGCCGGTAAGCGCCGTGCATCCGGCGGCAAACGAGCGCATCAGCAGCCAGAGGAGCGCGCCGCCGGTGAGCATGCCGTTGTTCAGCACCTCCTTCGCGCCATCAAAATGGATCTTGTCCGGTGGTGGCGTGGGCATTACCGCGCCGGTGGACTGAAGGTGAATAAACCCGCCCACCACCAGGATCAGCATCGACGCGATAAAGAGATAGGTCGGGCCGGCGAAGATCGCCCCCGCCTCCTTTACGCCGCGCAGGTTGATCCAGGCGATCACCATGATCATAAAGAGACAGAGCGCCACGCGATGTTCCCCGAGGAACTCGAATCGAGTCCCCTGCGTGGCCGAAAGAATTGCCGCGATGCCGGCGGAGATCGACACGGCGACCGTAAGGATATAATCCACAAGCAGCGAGGCGCCGGCGATAAGCCCCGGAAGCGTCCCCAGATTATCCTTCGCCACGATATACGCACCTCCTCCCGAGGGATACGCGTGGATGGTCTGCCGGTAGGAGAGCGTGAGAATTGCCAGAAGGATCGCGATGCCGATGACAATCGGGATCAGATATCCAATCGCCAGCGTGCCGGCGGCCAGAAGAACCAGGAGGATTGCTTCGGTGGAATATGCCACCGAGGAGAGAGCGTCGGAGGAAAAGACAGCGAGCGCCGTCTTCTTGTCCAGGCGCTCATGGTGCGCCATGGCCGTCGATAAGGGATCGCCGACGAGTAAACGCTTGAGCGGTTTCATTGTAGATATTTGTTGATTGCAGCACAAAGGCAAACGGTACTGACGGACGCACGGAACACCCGCGCCCGCCGCTTCCAACCTTCGCAGCGCGGCGATCTACGAGGATGCAATCGATGGGTTCCGGGGATGGAACGGGATCGTGGCAGCCGTGATGCCGGGACTAGCATTGCAACATAGCTAATCCCCGGATTATGCAACTGTGATATACGGTTAGGATAATTCAATGAAGTTCGAGCACCGGACACGGCTATCCACCAACGTGAACCGCTGGACGGCGATCCGGATCGGGCTCGGCAAGGCGGAGAACTTCGTGCGTCACCGGCGCGGTATCCCCCTCGCCAAGGATCACAAAGTTGATAAGATATTTAAACGGGTTCCCCTCGGTCCAGCCAAAATAGGCGTGAGGAATTTTTCCCGTGGTGTCGCGCAGATGCAGCAACAGCGCGGCTATGGCGTTCGGCACGGCCGGGCTCCGGGCGCTGAGGATGGAGTAATCACCAACCCGTTTCCCCTCCACGTTCAGCTCCCCGCCGAACTCCGAGGCATCCCCCGGAAGCACTTCAAAGAAGATGATCCTGTCGTTCTTCGGGATATGATTATCGGCCCGCTGCTCCCGCTCCTTCTGCTCGTACTCCGCCACATCCCCGGCGCCGCGACGGTTTGCCACGATATGAATATCGCACTCCCCAAGCTCGTCGATAATCTCCCGCGCCAGCGGGTCCAGCACCACATTGTGGACACGAAGCTCCGTGGAGCGCTGCACGCGCGAGATCAGCGACGTAAGGATGATGGCGCCGATAAAGAACGCGGCGATCTTGATTCCCTCCGGCCGCTCGATGATGTTCGCCACGGTCGTGTAGCCGAACACCAGCGCTATCAGGAACATCCCCCAACGCGACCCGAGCTTTTTCTTCCACGCGGCCAGCGTCACGGCAACGGCGGCGGAGCTCATCAGCACCAGCACGCCGGTGGCGTAGGCCCCCCCCTGCGATTCCACATCGGCCTTGAAGATGATCGTGACGGCAAAGGCGATCGCCGTAAAGACCAGCACCAGCGGTCGCGTGGCGGCGGCCCAGTCGGGCGCCATGCCGTAGCGCGGCAGATAGCGCGGCACGATATTCAGCAGGCCCGCTAGCGCAGAGGCCCCAGCAAACCAAAGAATCGAGATCGTGCTGAGATCATAGGCTGTACCAAACCACTCGCCTAGATAGAAATGGGCCAGATAGGCCAAGGCCCGTCCATTGGCGGCGCCGCCCTCTTCAAAGGCTTCGGCGGGGATCAGGACGGTTGTTACAACACTGCTG
>JBDSJW010000094.1:0-4067 GCA_039917235.1 Kapaibacterium sp. (SeqCode)
CCCGCCCCGACATGATAAGAAACCGGCATGGTATTTGGTAAATAGAGAACTGTTCGCGCTGAGGATGGGAACGCTGCGGATTCTGGAGAGTTGATTCTCTGCCGCCCTCCCCCTTGGTCGTAATTGAAACAGTTATTCAGTTGACAACAACCTTGGAGAGACCATGAAACGGAACATCGTAATCCTGGCGGCGCTGGCATTTATCTGCCTGCTTGCCCCCGCCGCGCACGCTCAGACTTCGACGTATACTATCAGCGGAACCGCCACGTGGAAGGGCGGAGGCCATAATGGCGATCCCGTCTCCGGCGCATCGGTCAAGATCGGTCCCGGAAATTACTCCGGCACCACCGATGCACAGGGCCATTACTCGATCTCCGGTGTGAAGGGCGGCCCGCATACGCTTCACCTGAAGGCCACCACCCCGAACGGCTCGGTGACCAAGGTAGTTGAGGTGAATCAGGACAAGACGGTCGATATCAAGGTTCGCTATCGTCACATATCGATCCGCAAGCGCAAGGGCGGCGTTGGACTCCAGCAGCAGTAAGAACCTGGCGCACTCTCTGAACTATGAATGATGATTTGATGGAAAGGGCACGGCAATCGTGCCCTTTTTTTTCCACGTCCATCACCTCCGGACGGAAGGCAGGCCGGGCTTTGGACGGCGGGTAGATTGGCCCATGCCGTTACGCGCCTTCAGGCGATAACCCGAACAGGCACATGACATAGGGATTAAAGATCATGAACGGACAACGAGGAGTGATTCCCGCGCTGATCATCGGCGGACTTGCCGCCGTGTCGGCGCTCTTCTTCCGCGCAACGCGGCCGTCTCCGCCGAAACGGCGCAAACGGATCAACCGCCGCCAGGCAGTAAACGTGCGAGTAACCGAGAATGGAAAGAAATATCATCGCGATACCTGCCCGCTGCTCCACGGCGTCAGCAGAAGCATCAGCGTGATGGAAGCGCTCCAGCATTATGAGCCGTGCAAGGCATGCCATCCGCCCGGCGGCGATGACCGTTCAGGGGCATAAAAAAGGCCGACGACGCCTTTCGGCATCCCGGCCATGAAGAGACTATCGGCAATCCGGCTGCTACCGGACAATCATCAGCTTGCTGGTTGATACCCTTCCGCCGGTCCGTACAACAACCGTGTACGCGCCGTTGGGAAGCCCCGCCAGATCAAGATCGACAGTGTTGTACCCTTCCGAAAGGTGACGCACATCGTGATGAACGACGCGCCCGAGCTGATCGGTCAGATCGACATCGACCGAGGCGGCCCTGGGGAGCTCAAGGCCGAAGCCTGCCGCTTCGCGAGCGGGATTTGGAACAACGGCGCTTACCGAGAAGGCGAACCCGCGATCATCCGGGGCGCTGACAGGAGGGTTTCCCCCCTCGCGAGCCGGCACCGCGTTGCCGTGCAGATCCACCGCGCCATTATGATAGTTCTGCCACAGCACGTACAGGGAATCCCTGGTGAAGACCGCAGCCACCGTGCCGGCCGTATCAGCCGCCGTACCCGCCGAGCTTATCTTGAAAATCTGTCCAGTCGGTGCCAGATGTCCATCGAAGAGATTGAGGTAGACGCCAAGCGGGCCGGAGGAGATCACGGCGATATCGCTGTTATACTGGCTCTGCGTAATCGTATGGTTGGCGAGCGTATCGTTCCTGTTGAGAACATAGCTGTTCCCCGGCGTGCCGTCATACGAGAAGATTTCAACCGCCAGCTTGGTCACAACGGTGGTATCGGTGTAATAGCGAAGGAAACGGGCATCCCCCAGACGCTGATACCGCGGGCGAAAGACCGAGGGGATTTTCCAGGTGGCGGCCAGCGTGCCGTTGGCGTACCGGGTCACCACCGAATCGATAATCGCAAGGAACTCACGATTGCCGATCGGAACGATATTGACCTCGCGGGCGGCCATCGGAATGCCCGTCACAGTCCACCGGATGTTTCCGGCCGTATCAACCGACGTGACAGTGCCGGTGGTACTGGTGCCGGAGGTCCATGCCGTCAGCAGTTCTCCGGTGTTCGGGTTGTATCCATTGCCATGAACGGCAACAGCCACCTCCGTCCCCGACTTCTTGTCGTCGAAGATTTTCACGGTTTTCCATCCCGACCCATCAGGCACATAGACCGAATAGCGGGCCTTGTAGATGATATCGTTCGGCGCGGCCTTCTGCTGGTCCTCGCGCCAGTGGCTCGACCCGGCAAATACCGCCCCGTCGTAGGACTGCGGCTGCTCGCTGTGGCCGAAACCATAGGGCCACATCGTGGCTGGATCATCCGCGCTGAGCGTATCCGGCTTCAGCGTGGCGATAATCGGAGCAAACGTTTCGCTATTCTCCGGCCAGCGGCCGATGGTGTACCAGACCTGGCGCTGGGAGGATCCCGCAATCGGCCGTTGTTCACCCCATGTTACGTAGACATTTTTCCCCTTCGTGAAAAGCCCCGGCCAGAGCTGCACAATGTTGGTATCCAGGATCGGTTCCAGGGAAATCGTCCTCTCTTGGGCGGGGAGAACTACGGGGATGAGGGTCAGCAGGAGAAGGAAAAGGAGGGATCGGCACAAAGGTCGATATTGAGTCATAGAATGCTCCGGCAGAATGGATGTATGTACAGAATCATCATAGTCATTATAACGTCCGCGGCAGACAACACGTCACTGACGAATACCGCGAAGTAGATGTCCTGACAACATACAACGGAGTCCCGAAATAGATATTTCCCCTTGCGGGCTCATTATTGATTTTCCAGGCCGGGACGTGATGATATCGTTTCATGAATATCCCCCGGACCCTGGCTCGGGTTGGCATCGTTGCGGGAAGAAATGGTAGTTTCGCGATCCATCCGATCTGCCCGCCGGGGCGTATCGCCCGCGAGTGCGCCGGCCGGTCGCGCCGCGTATTCAATCACATTCATCCAAAGGATTTACCGCAATGCCAATACGTTCAGCCAACGCCGTCTGGGAAGGAAGCCTGCAAACCGGAAATGGTACGATGAAGCTCTCGAGCGGCGCGTTCGAAGGCGCCTACTCGTTCTCCTCGCGATTCGAGGAAGGGACCGGGACCAACCCGGAGGAGCTTATCGGAGCCGCTCATGCCGGCTGCTTCTCCATGGCGCTCTCCGGCGCGCTGGGCCGCAACGGGTTCACGCCGGAACGGATCGCGACCGAGGCAAAGGTCCATCTTACAAAGGACGATGCCGGCTTCATCATCAGCCGGATCGATCTTCAGACCGAGGCAACAGTCCCCGGCATTGACGACGCAAAGTTTCAGGAGATCGCCGCGGGAGCCAAGGCGGGCTGCCCGATCTCACGCTCGCTCGCGGGGGTGGAAATCAATCTCGACGCAAAACTGGTCGGGTAGATGATCAAACGGCGCCCGGGCTCTCCGTTCGCGATGAACGGCGGGCCCGGTAGCCAATCCTTCCGGAGATCGTAAGCAACGGGGCGGATTGCCGCGGAGACTGTTTCACACGTGCCATCACATCATCCGCCGTATCACTACCGAACCAGCGAGTAGCTCACTAACATCCGCGTGCGCACTATCGGGCGCTCTCCCACGCGCTTCTTTCCCGGCTCGGCATACAGCTCCTCCTTCACAATCCCGACGCCCGGCTTGATATAGATCCTCGCCACCCGTTTATCATCATACACCAGACAGTTCTCGAACGTCCCCGCCGGGGTAACGACGGTGGAGGTTCCGGCGGCCACAAACATCACGCAGGATGGTCCTCCGGGATCAGAACCCGATTTCGGGATGAAGAGGATCGGCTGAAGGCCGCGCTTGCCGGCCACCGCGCCGTGGGCAAGCATCATACCGCGAGGCATGATCACGTAATAGTGCCCGGCATCATCCAGCCAGACGGCGCACTGCGCGGACTCCCGGTTGCACGCTACCGTGGCAAGCGTATCGGCCATGATCGTCTCACGCACGGTGTCGGCCGGGTGATCGGAGTAGATATAGCGCCACTGATTTCCGCGCGCCAGGGGGATGGTCTGGGCGGAAAGCGGACGTATCGTGCCGATAAAGAGCAGAAGGATCGTAACGAAGCTGATGGAAATTGTTC
>JBDSJW010000095.1:0-8411 GCA_039917235.1 Kapaibacterium sp. (SeqCode)
GCCGACAACATCATGGAGGAGTTCGACGGCAAACGCATCGCCGTGCTCGCGCCGGTGGTGCGCGGTCGCAAGGGACATTATCAGGAACTCTTCGAGAAGATTCTCCGTGACGGCTTCACCCGCGTCCGCGCTGATGGCGAGTACATCGAGATCATCGCCGGGATGAAGGTCGATCGCTACAAGGTCCACAACATCGAGATCGTGGTGGATCGCATCGAGATCAACGCCGAGGCGCGTTCGCGGCTATTTAGCTCGCTGGAGACCGCGCTGAGGTTCGGTGAAGGGACTACCATCATCTCCGAGTGGGACCAGCGGCTGCACGAGCAGCTCTACAGCGAGAAGCTCGCCTGCCCAACCTGCAACATCAGCTACGAGGAGCCGGAGCCGAACTCCTTCTCCTTCAACTCCCCCTACGGCGCCTGCCCGAAGTGCGACGGCCTGGGGGAATCGTACGAGTTCTCGATCGATCTGATGATCCCCGACAGAAGCCTATCGCTCAACCAGGAGGGGCTCCGCCCGCTCGGCAAACCCCGCCGAAACTGGCAGTGGGCGCAGGCGCTGGCCGTGGTGGCCCACTACGGCTACACCGCCGATACGCCGCTGAAGAATTTCAGCAAGGAGGCGTTCGACGCGCTGATGAACGGCGGAGGCAAGCAGAAATTCGAGATCCCCTATACCTACGCCAACGGGCGGACGGTGATCTATCATCACCGGTTCGACGGGATTATCAAGAACCTTGAGGCATCGCTCACCGGCGCCAGCGCCACATCGGCAAGGGAATGGGCGGAGGCGTTTATGAACTCCACCACCTGCCCAACCTGCAACGGCGGTCGCCTGAAACCGGAAAGCCTCGCCGTCACAATCGGCAGCGCCAGCATCCACGATGTTGTGGTCCTCCCGATCGGCGACGCGATGGAACTGCTGAGCGGGCTTCAGATGAACGAGCGGCAGAGAACGATAGCCCATCTTATCGTCAAGGAGATCGTGGACCGGATGAGCTTCCTCCTGGAAGTGGGGCTCCATTATCTTACACTCGACCGCTCGGCGCGGACCCTCTCCGGCGGCGAGGCGCAGCGGATACGGCTGGCGACGCAGATCGGATCGCAGTTGAGCGGCGTCCTCTACGTGCTGGATGAGCCGTCGATCGGCCTCCACCAGCATGATAATGTGAAGCTGATAGGATCGCTCAAGCGGCTCCGCGATCTGGGAAACACGGTGATCGTGGTGGAGCACGACCGGGAGATGATCGAATCGGCCAATTATGTGATCGATATGGGGCCGGGGGCGGGAGAGCTTGGCGGGGAGATCGTGGGGGCATCGACGCCGGAGAACTTCCTGATGGCGCAGGCCCCCGCCGTGAGGAAACGCGGCAGGCCGAGGAAGGATGCGCCCCCCGCATCCGGGGAACTGGTAACTGGCGTGGATACCACCAGAAGCATGACGTTCCGGTATCTGACGGGGGAACGGGAGATCGAGCTTCCGGCGGAACGCCGCGCCGGAAACGGACTTGAAGTGGCCCTTCGCGGCGCGCGCGGCCATAATCTGAAGGATGTGGATCTCCATCTCCCGCTCGGCACCTTTATCTGCATCACCGGCCTCTCCGGCTCCGGCAAATCGTCGCTGATCAACCATACGCTCTACCCGATCCTCTCGCGATATTATTTCCAGAGCCACACGCCGCCGCTTCCATACGGCGTGATCGAGGGGCTTGAGCATATCGACAAGGTGATCGATATCGACCAGTCGCCGATCGGGCGGACGCCCCGCTCCAACCCGGCAACGTACACCGGCCTCTTCACCTTTATCCGCGATCTTTTCACGCAATTGCCGGAATCGAAGATCAGGGGCTACGCGGCGGGTCGTTTCAGCTTTAACGTTACCGGCGGTCGCTGCGAGGAATGCCAGGGGGATGGCCTGAAGAAGATCGAGATGAGCTTCCTCCCCGATGTCTACGTCACCTGCGAGGTGTGCGACGGCAGGCGATATAACCGGGAGACGCTGGAGGTGCATTACAAGGGGAAAACGATCGCCGAGGTGCTTGATATGACCGTGGCGGAGGCGCTGGCGTTCTTCGAGGATATCCCCAGAATCAACCGAAAACTGAAGACGCTGAACGATGTGGGCCTTGGCTACATCAGGCTTGGACAGCAGGCCACCACCCTCTCCGGCGGCGAGGCGCAGCGGGTAAAGCTGGCAACGGAGCTTTCGAAGATGGGAACCGGTCGCACCCTCTATCTGCTGGATGAGCCGACGACGGGGCTGCATTTTGAGGATGTGCGGATGCTGCTGGGGGTGCTGCAATCGCTGGTGGACAAGGGGAACACGGTGGTGGTGATCGAGCACAACCTTGACGTGAGCAAATCGGCCGACTGGATCATCGACCTTGGCCCCGAGGGGGGGAAATACGGCGGAGAAATCGTGGCGCAGGGAGCGCCGGAGCTGGTGATGCTTGAACCACGAAGCTACACCGGAGCATATCTGAAAATCGAACTTGAGCGAACCGCGCGCGCGATGCTGAGATGATGCCGATGGCACAACATTCCTGTCGGGGGAGGTTTCAAACCTCCCCTGAAGCTGCACACGAAATTGCACAGGGACGTTTCAAACGTCCCCCTACAGAAATCCTTCATTGCGGCAAAGAGACCTTTCGTATATTGAAGCACGTTTTTTTTCAAAAATCCAACATCACGATGACCAGGTGTTAGCTCGGAGGGGCTAGAGCGCCTGCGGATTTGTTCTCACAATCACAGGAGACTTCGTCATGGATCGGTTCAATCAACTGAAGAGTCTGGTTGATAGCTTTGAAAAAGACTTCGAGAAGTTCTATCTCAAGGATAACAAGGCCGCCGGCGTACGCGTGCGCAAGCATATGCAGGACCTTCGGGCTCTGGCACAGGATATTCGCGCCGAAGTTCAATCCAAGAAAAAGGACGACACCGAAGTATCCGCGGGGTAGACGGCAAGAGAGACGGTTTCCCCTCCGCTTCGTACAAGCTTCCGCTCGGGCGATTGAGCGCAACGTGATTCGCATCGCGAGGCGCTCAATCGCCCGAACTTCTTTCGTGCACGGACATTCTGGCTCATGAATTCGCTCCGATCGATCGTATCCATCCTGATGGCGCTGGCCGCACTCTCCCTTACCGGCTGTGGCGGACGGGAGAAAGGCCCGCGGCCCCCCGGACATGGCGATACGCTCGCGCTTGCGGCGCACGATACAACCTTCCATCCCCCCGGCTTCCCGGAGGGGCGAAGGATCGATACGCTCCTTACAGCCGATCTTGACGGCAATGGAAGAAATGAATATGTGGTGATGAGCGTCGGCGCCGATACGCTCAGGCCGGGAACCTGCCGGGCCGATCTCCTCCAGATCTATTCCTACGATCCCGCGCTCAACGCCTACACGCTCCGCCTGGCCGACAGCGTGGCGTGGGCCTCCTCCTACGCCGTCCGCGATATCGACGGGGATGGGCGGCCGGAGCTGATCGTGATGACCTATGCGGGCGGCAATGATCTCGTCGCCTCCGGCGGCATTGTGATCTACACCGGCGGCGATGGCCGCATCAGGCCGATGTTCCATGCCATGTCCGGCGATCCGCAGCTTGCGCATGTGGAAGGGGTTCGCGGCGAGGCGCTTCTTGTGCATGATGAGCTGTGGCCGTCGTTCGCGGCGCATGCCGACGCGGTGGAATATCTTGACGATATCCTCGCGCCGCGCCAGGGGACGTTTGTCAGCATCAGGAAGGAGCAGCGGGGGCGGTTCGTGGCGCAGGCAAATCAGCATCTGGAGGAATACCGGACGCTCCGCACGCAATTCATGGCGGATACGCTGGCCCCGGCGGATTCGGCGTCGCGCGCCGCCGATTCATCATTCGATGGGCCGCATCCCCTCTTCCGGCCGGCCGCGCTGGCGATTATCAGCTTCGGTCGTGGCGGCGAGATCGGATCGCTCAGATCGTTCTGGAGTTCGGAGAAGGATTATCTGCGGAGGCGGCTTCCGTCGGTGCAGTACCGGGAGCTGGAAACGCTCTACGCAATACCGTTCGCCTCATAACCGCGCCTTAGCAGACTGTTGAAGGAGGTCATCCGCGGCGTTGGTCTTCATCGTTCGCTCACTGCGGCGTCCCAAAGGACGCCGCATTCGCTCAGATTCGGCCGCCTTGCTGCTGATCCTCCTTGAACAGTCTGAGCATCGGAAGTAATTCAACATTCTGTTATCAGGCAGAGTGATGCCCCAGGATCACGAGATGAATCGATCACGTCCAACACGGCTTCGGGATATCGCGCTGGCGGAGAAGTTGACGCCGGGACGGAGGCAGCGATCGGCCCGATTCTTCTACATGGCGATCGGCGGAATCGCGCTGGTGGTGGTCGGCGTGCTGGGCTACGGCCTGGTGGAGCATACGATCTTTCATCATCATGTTGATGCCACGATCGACCGGACCGATATGTTTGTGAAGGCCGGCGAGCATATTCAGGTGAATGTGGTAAACGCGTGCGGCTCCGACGGGATGGCGATGAAGTTCACGGAGTTTCTCCGCGCCCGGAAGTTCGATGTGCCGGAGTTCAGCACGGAGAAGAGAAGGGAGTCCCACAGCCGTGTGCTCGATCGCGTGGGCGATCCCCTCTCGGCGCAGAAGGTGGCATACGCGCTCGGCATCTCCCCAAAAAATATTGAGACCGCGATCGACAGCTCTCTCTTTATCCGCGCAACCGTGGTGATCGGAGAGGATTATCAGCAGCTCAGGCCGATGAAATAACGGATCGCGATCGGAAGCATCGGGATTTACACGGAGGAAACGGCGATTTCGTCGCTCCCCTCCCAATCAACAGATACTATGGCAAAAGCAAGAAAACCAACCCATCCGAAAACGCTGGCCCGGCGCGCCGCGGAACTGACGCTCTCGAAAAAGGCGAAGGATGTCGTAATCCTCGATATCAGGAAGCTGACCGATATGGCGGACTTCTTCGTGATCTGCACGGCCGACAGCGATACGCAGGTCAACGCCATCGCCGACGCGGTCCACGACGGGCTGGCGGAGGTGGGAATCAAGCCGTACCGAAGCGAGGGATGGAAGGGACAGCAGTGGGTGATCCTCGATTTTGTCGAGGTGGTGGTGCATGTCTTCTACCGCGAGGCGCGGGAGTTCTATAAGATCGAGCGACTCTGGTCGGACGCCAAGGTGGAGCATGTGGTGGATGAAGCCCCCGCCATCGCGCCGGGGCTCCCCGCCGAGCAGTGAAAACGCGGCGACCGTGAGACGTTATCTGTCGCCGCTGCTGGCGCGCGCGCTTGCCGCGATCGGCGCGCCGGCCGATACGGAGATCATCCTGGATTATCCACGCAGGAAGGATCTGGGGGATCTCTCCACCGGCCTGGCGCACCGGCTTTCCACCGCGATCGGTCGACCCGCCCCGGAAATCGCGTCGGAGATCGTCGCCGTGCTGGAACGCGATCCGCGGTTTCTATCGGTTGATATCGCCCCGAACGGTTTCATCAACTTCCGTTTTCTCCCCCCGTTTTTTCATATGCGCCTGGAGGAGATGCCGCCTCTCTCTTCCACCGACCGCTCGATGCCGGTGTTGAGGGGGGATGGCGCTTTTACGGGGGACGCTCTCCAGTATATCCAGTACACCCATTTCCGAATCGCGGGGATTATCCGTCACGCCACATCCGAGGGATTTCCCCTGAACCGCCACGCATCCCCCGAACCATTGACGCATCCCCGCGAAATCGATCTAATCCGCTCCCTCCTCCCCTTCCCCGATGCCGTGGAACGGGCAACGAGCGAGGAAAATCCGGGGATTATCGCCGCATATCTTCGCGAGCTTGCGGAATCGGTCAACGCATTTCACGCAACCCACAGGATTATCGGCGAACCAGAGCCAGTTCGCGATGCGCGTCTGCGTTTGCTGGATGCGGCGGGGATGACGTTGCGGCGGGGGCTGGAGATGATCGGGATGCCGGTGATGGATCGGGTGTAGGGTTTCCTCCTACCCCACAAGCCCAAGGGCGAATCGATCGCCGGTGGCGAAATCCCATTTCGATCCCTTTCGCAGCATTCGCGTCTCCACCATCATCTTCTCCTCATGGATTGTGAGCCGCAGGTAATGAAATGGACGGGAACGATCGCGACGATAGGCATCGTTATGATATGGCCGGTTCGGTGAAATATCCACCTCGCGACGAGGCCCGCCACCGCCGCCACTCACAACAAACATCTTATCCCCGGCGATAAAGCGCTCGTAATTATGGACATGGCCGGAAAGATAGAGCCGGGTCTTGACGGCCTCCTTAAACGGGCCGGCAAACGCATTGAGAACATCAGTCACCTCCTTATGATCGCTCAGGTCGCTGTTGGTATATGGCGGATGGTGCGATGCAACGATCACCCCTTTTACATCAGGATCCTTGTCGAGCTTCGCCAGCCACTTTTTGTACTGCTCCGTCTGATTGTCTTTCTCCTCCCTCGTCAGCCGGTCGAAATTAGAGTCCAGCGTAATCAGCGCAATCGGGCCAAGGAGCGTAAGCCCGTGGATCCCATCCCGCTGATACGGAAAGCGCTGACAGAACGAGCCGATGCAGACGGAGGAATTCTCCCCCTCGTAATCGTGGTTGCCGAGCATGGCACGCACCGGAATCCCGATATCGCGGATCGGCGCCATGATCCTGTCGAAGTAGATCCAGTTCTCTTCATCATCCCCAAGCACCACCTGATCCCCCAGCATCAGCAGCATATCCGGCTGATCGGCGGCGATCGCGTTCAGCACCGCCTCCCGTTCGCGATCGTTCTGGGAGCGGCCGAGCGTTGTCATCTCCAGAAGGCCGGTCCGCTGCACATCGCCGACGATGGCGATGGTGGTGGGCTTCACCTCACTATCCCAGCAGCAGGACTGCGGCTCCAGCCCTGACGATGTAAGGCCCGTCAGCGCCCGGCACCCGCCGAACGAAGCAAGCGCAAGGGTCGTGATGAATTGTCTGCGGGTCAGCATGACATCTCCTGTGATACGGAACGAGATTCGATGGAAAGAACGTGGGGGATTGCATGGGGAAATTACGCACGGCCGCGATGGCGAACAACATGCAGGGCAGATCCTCCGCGGAGGCGTATTCCACAACGGAAACTGCGAAACCGGCCTCTGGACGCTTGTTCAAACATCCCCCTCCACCGTATCTTGCGGTTCACTATTACGCGCCCGTAGCTCAGTGGATAGAGCAACAGCCTTCTAAGCTGTGGGTCGCTGGTTCAAGTCCAGCCGGGCGTGCAGGATTGAATGGCCTTTGAGTTCAGATCGATTTTTCTTTTTCGCCAGAAGCTCAGAGCGTCTCGATGTAATACAAAACAGTTCGGTAGCTGCATATCGCATACCAATTAAAGTCCCATTTTCTTTTTCACGACCGCGACTCGTACATTGAACATGTTTAAACATACATTCAGGATTTATCACATTTATGAACAGTGCAATTGAGGATAACATCCATATAAAACCATCACAAAGCCATTGCGGGGAAACAGGTATCAACTAACTTCTTTCCGAACCAAAAGTTAACACGCAAATGAAAAGAAAAGAGATATCGATCATTATCCTGGATCTAGACAACACCCTGTGGGATTGGCTAGAAATATGGCACAAGCCATTTTCTGCTTTACTCGACATGCTCACTCAGCATAACAATATAAGTCGAGATAATTTGATAAAAGAGATCAAGATCATCCATCAACGCCACGGCACTTCCGAATACCCTTTTTTAATAGAAGAGATTAAGAGCCTTCAACCTCAAGAGCCGGACAAACAAGGATACGATGAAATTATAAGATTGTATGATCGAATGCGCCTGGAAGCGGTGCAATTATATCCAACCGTATTCGAGACATTATGGGCACTTAAAGATATCGGCTGCGCTGTTATTGGCTATACGGAATCCATGGCGGCATATACCAATCATCGAATCCGCAATTCTTGTATCGACGGACTACTGGACATAGTCTACACGCCAACCGATCATGCTCTGCCACAGAATCTCACCAACGAACAACGCAACAGATACTTCCAATCCGAAGATCGTCTCAGGAAAACAAGTCATAAATTAACGCCAAAGGGGGAGTTGAAGCCTAACCCCAAAATACTTAAGGAGATAATTGATAATATTAAAGGATCATATAAAAGGGCAATCTACGTTGGTGACAACTTGATGAAAGATATTGCCATGGCCCAGGAAGCGGGCGTCATCGATGTCTACGCACAATATGGCGACCGGCGCGATTCGGAGTCTTATGAACTACTTCGTCAAGTAACTCATTGGACATCGGAAGATGTGGAACGGGAGAAAGCGATCCACAAAGGTGAAAACATAACACCGACCTATACCCTGGACCACTGCCTTTGCCAGATATTCACTCATTTTAATTTTG
>JBDSJW010000096.1:0-12398 GCA_039917235.1 Kapaibacterium sp. (SeqCode)
CCCTTGGCAAAGAGAACGGTAAAGCCCCCATCGCGATTCGGCAGGGCCACGGCGGCGCGACCCAGCCCCAGCTTTCCCATCAGCGAGAGGAGAACGTTGTTGTAGATGACCGAAGGATCGTCGCAGGCGTTCAGGATCCGGCTGAACTCCAGCAGCGCCCCAACGTCGAGTGTGGAAGCGGAGAGCGTTGAATTCTCAGACATAGAGAGAAAGTTAGTGCCGCCCCGATACGATAATCCCACGGAAAGTTCCGTAATCGTCACGGAAATATCTCACTTCTCTCCACCACGGCAAACCGGGCAAAGAGCTCCTCCGCGTACCATCCATCATCCCGCGTCCGCCGCACCGCCTCGCGATGATCCCCCATCCGGTAGGCAAACGCCTCCATGGCCGCCACATCGCGCCAGATTGAGAAGGTGGCCTGAAGGATCAACGGCGCCTCGCCGATACCGACGGAGGTCTGCAAGCCATCCGCCGCGGCAAGCTCCGCGCGCACCGGCGCCACAAAACTCCAGAAGGCGCGAAGCCGTGACAGGCGGATGCGCGCGCGCGTCAGCACGGCCACCGGGCCTGGAGGATCTTCGGATCGGGAGGATATCGGGAGGAAGGGGTTGCTCCCCCCCCATGTGCCGTGCGCGGAGAGCGTCGCCAGCGCTACGGTTGCAACGGCAGCGGCATGGCGACGATACCGGCGGATAAACCGGGAGTCTTCCAGAAACCTGCGCGCATCCGCGTGGCTCTCCCAGACGCCGAGCACGGCATAGCGACCCGGATCGGGAAGAGCGGAGAAACCGATGCCGCGCCCCATTCCCATCAGCCGGTGGAACCGGAGTCCGGGGATATTCCGGAGGAGCGGACGCGCCAGCCCCATCTGCGCAAATGCCCAGAGCCGGCGGCGGCGGCCGGAGAATTGGAACACCGTCAGCGTGGTGATGGGGGAGTGGTCCGCCATCATCTCACGTTCGGGTTATCGCGGCGCGCGCGTACCGATATAAGCCGGCCGGTCATGCCGCCCCCTTCTGCGCCATCGCCCGTATCCTGCCATATTCCTCCTCAAACCGGCGGGCAACGGCCTGGCTCTTGATGATCAGGATATTCTCATCGTTGCTTTTAGCGGCGGAGCCGGTGAAGTTGTAGCTGCCGGTGATTGTCCAGAGCCCGTCGATGATGATCACCTTGTGATGCATCACATACTTGTTCCCATCCTTCAGCACCGGGATGCCTGCCTTCACAAGCCGGGGCATCTCCGCCCCCTTGCCATCGGAGCCGCGCGTCTCCACTACTCCCTCCACCGCCACGCCGGCGTTCTTTCTGGCGATCAGCGCGTTGCCGATATCATCGTCGGCGAAGCTGAAGGCAAGGAAGTGGATGCTTTTCTTGGCGGCGCTGATAAAGCGGATCACTTTCGGCGGAACGTCATCCTCCGGCGCGAAATAGTTGTAGATATCGGCATCTCCCAGCTTCACCAGGGAATGCGGCGTGTTCGATGTCGATTTGGGGCCGAACTCCCCACGCCCGAACATCTCCGCGAACTCCGTGGCGTAGTTGGCGGCCAGATCGCGCGAGCGGAGGATAAGGCCGTTGTTGTTGTTGCGGAAGGAGCAGTTGTCGGTGGCGTTGAACGATCCGGTCCAGACGGCGGCACCATCGGCCACCACGAACTTGTTGTGCATCAGCGCCGTCCGCTCGTCGAACACCACGGGGATTCCGGCGGCCATCACCCCTTTCATCTCCTTGTTATCCCGGTAATCGCTGTCGCCGACCAGCCGGACCTTTACGCCACGGAGATGCGCCGCAATCAGCGCGTCGGCAATCCGCTGCGATTCCAGCTCGTAGAAGGCGCAGTCGAGCGTATTTTTTGCCGTGCCGATAAATTCGGCGAGATGCCTGTCGATATTCCCAGGGTCCTTCTGCCCCACCGTGGGATCGTTGGCGTAGGTATCGCTGAAATAGATTTCGATGCCGGCCGGCATGGCGGTGCCGCCACGTCCGCTGGCGGATGGCGCGGGCTCCGACGGCTTCACGGGCTTCTTCTGCGTCTCCATCACCTTGATGATTGCCGCCGCCGCCACAACAAGCCCCACTGCCACATATGTCATCCTTCGCCTGAAGGTGGATTGTGCTGCCATATCGAAATCGGATTAGGATGATTGTTTGTCGGAAGCGGAATCGCCGGTGTCGGCGGGAGGAGGTGCTGTCGGTGGTTCTTCCGCGGCGGGCGCAACGGGAAAGAGCTTCTCGAACTCCTCTCCATCCCCCACGCAGCGGTTGATGCGGCGGATCGTCTCGATCACCTCCCGCGCCTCGCCATCGGTCGCCGCCTTCTCCAGGCGCGACTCTCCCCATGCCAGCAGCGGCGTCGCCTGCTCGTCGGTGAGGTTATCGGTAAGGGCTTCGTCGTCGCGCAGACGATCGAGAAAGGGTTGTATGTCCATTTCGGGAGGGGAACGGAGTCATCAGACTGTTGAAGGGCGTCATCCGCGGCGTTGGCCTTCATTATTGGCTCAATGCGGCATCCGGGAGGACGCCATATGGCGACGAAGATATGATGCCGGGACCAAAGATTAAGAAAAATTAAGCGAACTGATTACCTCGATTTGCGTCCATGCGGTAGTTTCCCTCTCTTTACTGGAGTGCACCCTCCGTTTCCACTGGGGACGGGCTCCACTAATCGGATCAGGATCGCGTCTGTCAAGTGCGTTTCCAGAAACAGATCACGCTCCGACATTCCGTGGCATCCGACCGTTGCGGCATATCCGTACCGGGCCCCGAGCATCAATGCAAGGGGAGAACGGGTTTGTGCCGATCCTCCGGGATCGTGTAACACACCCGGCTCTTTGGGTGTAGTTTGTGCGCTTCGCGAAATGCCGGTTACGATGGCATGATCCCGTTATCAAATAATCGAACTGCATGATCAATATCTCGTTTCGAACGTTCTTCTCGTTAGTCGCTGGCGCTCTGATTGTTCAGAGCGTTTCCGCGCAGACCCCCGGCGAAGTGCGTCATGAGAGCATTCATAAGAACGGCGCCGCGCCGCAGATCGAACGTTCGGCCAGCGTGCCGGCACATCCCGCGACGGCACGCTCCGCGAATCCCCTGCGTGTAGCCATCCCCGGCCAGCTTGTCGAGCCGACCTCGGAGCCATTCCCCGTCGTTATGCCGGGAACCCCGGTGTACAGCATATCGAACTCCGCTCCAAGAAAATATTCCGCGCTGTTCGCCCGGGAGCGCGAGACGCTTGCCGAGGTGGTCAAGGTTCACCGCGATTTCTATCCCTCCGATGACTTTCTCCATATTCTCTCATCCCCCGGCCGCAAAACGTTGATTGCCGCCCCGTTCAGGATGAAGGGACGGCCGGAGAACGTAAGGGCATCGATGACGGGAGGCGCCTCCTCCGCGCGACTCTATCACATCGATTCATCGCTCGCCGCGCTGGTGGAGTGGTATGGAAAGGAATATGGTTTCGATTTCAAGGTGAGCAGCGCGCCGTTCAGCGAGGGAGAGTCCGGGGAGATGCTGACGATTGCCCGCGCCGTGAAACGGATCGACAACAGCATCGTGACCGTCGTGATCTGGAACCCGACATCGGCCGCAAAGGGGCGGAAGAATCGTGATGGCTCCTACTCCCGCAAGGCGAGCGTGGAGATCCAGGAATCGGCCTACAGGCCGCGTGGCGAGCTGATTGTGGAGGGACCGGATGCCGTGGTGGAGTTCACCTGGAAAGTGCCGTATCGCGATCTGATTCAGAAGATCAGCGTCCGCTATCAGCTCGATCCCTATCTCCTTGCCGCACTTGTGCAGCAGGAATCCGGCTTTAACGCCTCCGCCGTCTCGGTGGACAGCGCGCTCGGGCTTACGCAGATGATCCCGGCAACCGCCGCCGCGATGGGCGTCAGCGACCCCACCGACCCGCATCAGTCGATCGACGGCGGGGCGCGCTATCTGAAACTGATGCTCCAGCGCTTTAACGGCAACGCGGAGTTTGCGCTCGCCGCCTACAACGCAGGGCCGGGAAATGTGGAGAAGTATCACGGAATCCCACCGTTCGCCGAAACGCGCGATTACGTGAAGCGGATCATGGCCCGCTACAGGGAAAAGGCAGCGGGGAAAGCGGCCGACACCGCCAAACTGGTCATCCGGAGCTGATACGGTTCCGAAGATTTACGGGGAGCCGGTTTTCCGGCTCCCTTTTTTGTTTCCGATGTGCCGGCAATTTTCAGCGTGCCGGCAAGGGGACGTTTGAAACGTCCCCCGACAGACAGTTCAGACAGACAGTTCCGACAAACAGTCTGTCGCTAAATAAGATCGGTCCGCTGATCGTCATCAAGACTCGGCGCACGCTTTCCTCCGCGAGAACTCCCGCGCCCGGCATCCCCTCCGCGATGCATTCCGGCGGCATTCCGCCGAAGTCACTAACTTTTTCCCCACTCGTTTGTTATGTGCATGGCCGAAACCGGCCACTCAATGGCTACATATTCAATCATGACTCCATTCTACAGATTTTGCGCGGCTTCGGCCCTTCTCGTTATCGCTCCGCTTGCCATCGCCACCGCTCAGGGGCCGGGGAGGATGGGGAAGGAAACAGTGAAGGAGAACGGCAATGCGGCAGCCGTCGTGAACGGAACCAGAATTCCGTACGCGGATTACGTCGCCCGCTACCGCGATCAGGTCAGCTATCAGAAGAAGCAGGGACAGTCCGGGGAGATCGACGCGGCGGCCGATGACGCGATCTTCATGCAACTGGTCGATAACGAACTGTACCGGCAGGAGGCCATACGGCGAAAGGTGAACGTGAGTCGCGAGGAGGCGACCAAACTTCTCCTGCAGAACCCGCCTGATTTCATCAGGCAATCCTTTACCGACCCCAAGGGGAACTTCCAGAAGGAGACATTCCGCCAGGTGGTGCTGAACCCGATGATGATCACCCGCATTGTCAACAGCAACGTGAACCCCGATACGGTGCTGGCACGGTGGAAGGAGGATCTGAACGAGGTGATCGAGTATGTACAGGTCCATGAGACAAAGAAACGGCTGGGAGATGCCCTCTTCGCTGAAAAGCCGCTGAATGAGGCGAAGATCCGCGCGCGGTATTTCGCCGAGAAAACCAAGTTCAACGGGTCGTTTATCAGAGTGCTCCACTCCACGGTCCCCGCGGATTCAATCAACGTGACCGACGCGGAAGCACATGACTGGTACGATCATCACAAGGATGACTACCGTTTTGCCGCCGCCCGGCAGATCGCCGCGCTTATCCTCCCGATCGATCCCCCCGCCGCCGATTCCGCCGCCCACCGCGATCAGATAGCATCGGCCCGCGCGGCAATCCTCAACTCCACGGTGACGCAACGCCCCGGCGTGGTCTCCGCGCTGCTGCGAACCCTCCCCCCAAACCGATTCCCGACCGACAAGCCAGTAAACCTGGGACAGATTCCCGATCAGGTGCGGAATCAGTTGAAGGATGCAAACGTCGGCGATCTGATAGGCCCCGTCCCCGGACAGGGGGAGGAATCGCTCTTCTTTATCGACGGCATCGCGCCGACCATCGACACGGTGATTCATGCGCGGCATCTGCTGATAAAGGTGTCCCAGGGGGATGACGCGAAATGGGCCGAGGTGCTGAAGCTGATGACCGATCTGCGCGATACCATCGGCAATAATGAGGATCGTTTCAAGGAGGCGGCGCGCTACTACAGCCAGGATAACACGGCATCGAAGGATGGCGATCTGGGCTACTTCACCCGCGGCAGGATGATCTCCCAGTTCGATAGCGTCTCCTTTACCGGGCCGGTCGGGAAGGTGATCGGCCCCTTCAGAACCCGATTCGGCTACCATTTGGTATGGATCGATGAGAAGATCACGACGGGATATCATATCAGGGAGCTCCGCTTTCCATTTGCCCCATCGGAGGTGACACGGCAGTCGGTGATGAACGATGCCAATGCCTACGCCGCCGCGCTGCGTACCGGCATCGGCGCCGATTCCATCTACAAGGCGCTTCGGAAGCGCTACCCGCGCGCCAATGCCGACACCTCCCTCCTCCACCGTCTCGATATCTACGGCGATGTCCTGACCACATCCTCCTTTGCGTTCAAGGCGAAGGCGGGGGAATCAACAGTGATCCCGCTTCCGTACGATCGCGTCCTGGTGGCAAAGGTTCTTCAGGCATGGCCCACATCGGTGGCGCCGTTCGATGATATCAAGAACAGCTACGTGATCACCCACGTCAGGCGAAGCAGGCAGCTTGAGATGCTGAAGCCCCGTCTGGCGAAGCTGAACGATTCGATGACGGCCGATATGACCCTCGGCATTATCCGTACCTGGGCTCCCCTTGCCGAGGCGTTCGTCATCCAGAACCAGCCCCTCTCCACCCCTCCCGATGAGGACCCGGCAATCCTCGATTCGATGATGGAGGTAACGCCCAACGGCGGTGTCAGTGGTCCGGTCCGGGGAACGCACGGGTACTACTATCTCCGCATCATCGAGAAAACCGATGCGCCGACGGCCGCCACCTACAATCGGGACAAGGAGCGCTACCGCGCCGAGTATATCGAACGGTATCGCGAGAAGCTGATCGAGGATGCGGTGACGAAGGCAAGACAGTACGCGGATGTGGAGGATTTACGTCCGGCAACGCGGAAGCAGTAATAACGTGCCCTGTCGGGGGACGTTTCAAACGTCCCCAAAGACCAACAGATAGAACAGAGCTGATATGACAACGACGCGGAAGATCCACTTCGGGAGCTTTCGCGTCGTTCGTTTGAGGACAGACAGACGGGATATATAATCTCTTAGAACAGACCGATCATATCACCGCCGATCCAGATAATCACGCCAAGCATCAGCAGCGAGAACCCGCCGACAAGAGCGCTGTTGACCAGCGAATAGTGGCGCACCTTGCCGAACTCTTCGGCCACCGTGTTATCCACCACGCAATCGCTGTAGACATTGGTCTGGCAGGCGAGACGGAGCTTGCCGACATCATCGCCAAGCGTGAAGCGCTCCTGCCAGGTAGGCTCGCTCAGCGCGCCCGGGTTCTTTGCGTCGGGGCGGAACCGGCAGGTGCCGCAATGGCCGGTGCCGAGGCAGTTTGCGTACTCGTTGATATCGTAATAGACCGGGACGTTCTGCGCGCGCGCCGCGTCCCGGAGGTTGCCCCCTTTCGGCACGTAGACCGTGCGGTTGAGGTTGGAGAACAACACGGAGACGAATCCGGCCGGAACGCCGGCGGCAAGAGCCGCGCCGGTGGGGTAATCGATCTTCCTGCCGAAGTTCGGATGATGGAACTTCAGGATGGCGTAGGCCGCCCCGGCACCAATCAGATACCAGAGTCCGGCAAAAGCGACCGCAACCGCCGGAGGCACTCCAACTGCCTTCAGAAGGAAGAAGAGGATCGCCGCCGTCACCGCGGCCCATAACGATATACCGGGAACTCTCATCGACTGGTTCTCCTTGAACGGATAAGATCTACGGGATCATGAAATGAATTTCGGCATGAGAAACGGAACATAACGAAGTGTAAAGAGAAAACCCAACAGGAAAACGAAAACTCCGCCAAAAACGACCCAAATCGGGGAAAAATGACGCGGGCGCCTGATGATTCCCCTCTCCGGCAAAACTCCCGGAACGTAAGATGCAATGGGAAATCGACCCATAACCTGACGACCTTATCCGCGGGTTGTTATACCCTGAAGAGGTCGCTGACGGGATCGCCGCGCGCGTCAGCGAATAATCCTGACCGGCAGGCTGCGGACGCTCCCGTTCCGGCCGATCGCCATGATCACATAGCCTCCCGAGGGAAGATCATCGCCAATCGGCAGATCCAGTTGCCCCGCCCCCAGCTCTCCATCGTGCAGCATCGCCACCAGCCGTCCGAGCGGATCGAACAGCTCCACGCGAACGGAACCCCGTTCCCCCATCCCCCGCAGGCTCAGCGTGCCGCCGCCACGAAGCGGGTTGGGCGCAACCGACATCTCCAGATCGCCCGCGGCGGGGCCGGCGACCGTTTCAGGGGCCGAGGCAATCTCCCCGTTCATGCTTACATCGAAGTTGTCCATCGCGGCGTAGACAAGCGCATCCCCCTTGACATCGCTTACGCGGAAGCGGATCCGCATCCGGTTGGTGATCGGGAGGAACTGCTTTGGATAGATCGTGTCGCGGGTCCAGTTCCACTGCTGGCGACCGCGGACCCTGGCGATGGCGGTGGTCCAGGTGGCGCCGTCATCGTTCGAAAGCTGCACCAGCATCGTGTCCCGCACCACGTTGTTCTCGTAATGAACAAACCAGAGATGGTAGTTGATGCGCGGGTTTGCATGATCGGTCAGGTCCATTCTCGGTGATGTCAGCGTGGTCTGCCCGTTGTTCACATCCCCCTTCTGCGGCACATCGTCGCGGAGCGGCGCGCCGGTCTCGAAGACATATCCCTTGCCGTCGTAGGGCTCGGTGGGGGGATAGAACCACTCGGAGTTCGGATAGCCGAGATAGGGGATGATTCTGACCCAGCGGCCGGTGGTTGCGCTGTCATCCGGGGCGGCAAGGCTCCATCCCAGATCGAGCGTGGCATCATCCTGATAGCGCCGTTTAAGCGTCACCACCAGCGTATCCCCCGGCTCGGAGAAATGCCACTTCACCGTCTGATTGGCATATCCCCACTTCCCCACCGCGATCGTAAAGACGCTGTCGCGCGGGAGCTGGAACGATGCGCCCCCCGCCGCCGAGCCGGCCGAGTGGAGATATGGCTCTATCGCCCAGGAAAAATCGGTGATCGCCTTCCCCTGCTCATCGCGGGCAAGGATGATGCCGGGGACAAATGGAACGGGGCTCAGGGAGATATCGTGCGTCTTATCGCCGGTGATGGTAAAGCCCTCGCTTGTGCCGGTAAATCCAAATTCGTGCGTCCCCAGCGTCAGATGCGTCCCCTCAATCCCCCCCACGTAATAGCGACCGGACGCGTCCGATGTGACGGCCACGCCGGTTTCAGGGATAATGACGTTCACGTTCGGCATCGGGGCGTTGGTGGAGGCATTTCTGATTACGCCGGAAACCGAGCCGGCGGTGGCGTCGTTGAACTCCAGCACATACAGCCCGGTCTGCCGGTCGCTGACGATGATCTTCTTCGATGGAAACGCGCCGAACACCTCCCAGACGCCGTTCATATAATTGCTGAGACCCGGATACGTATCGTAGAATCCCACCTCGCGCGGGTGCCGCGGATCGATCATATCCACAATCCTCACCCCCGCCGTATACCAGGCCACCAGCGCGTAGCGACCACGGAAATGAACGTTGTGGACGATATCGGCATAGTTCGGCGTGAACTCCGCAACCTTGGTGATGGTGTTCAAATCGTGAATATCCCACACCTTCATCGTCTTCTGCGTAAACCCTATCTCATCGGTCGTCACCACGTAGCCGCCATCCGGGGTAAGCTCCGCGTTGTGCGTGCCGCTGAAGGGATAGGTAATGGTGGCGAGATGAACCGGGTTGGCCTTGTCGCGGATATCGTAAATATCGCAGCCGTGCCCGTCGTAAATCCCCGAGCCGAGAAGCGTATCGTTTCTGACAAACGCATCGTGATAGTAGCAGTTGGTGACGGCGCCGACCTTGCGCGGATGAACCGGGTCGGGCTCCAGATCAAGAATCAGCGCGCCGCGATTTACCCCCGTCTCGGCCGGCGTCCCCATCGCGTAGAGATAATGATCGCGGATATAGACGGTGTGAGCGGTGTGGAAGTAGGTGGTGTCCTGGTTCACCTCTTTGGCGGTCGCCGGAAGCCCGCTCAGATCAATAATCTGAATCCCCAGGCCGACCCGGTCATCCACAACGTAGGCGTACTGCTTGTAAACCTTGATCTCCCGCCACGGCGTGGCGGGGCCGGGGATAAACGCCACCTGATGGATCGGCTTTGCGGTGATATCGATGATATACGTCCCGATCGCGCTGCCGAACAACGCGTACTCCCGGCCATCCGGCGCGGTATATCCCCAGAGCGAGGAATGCTCCCCAACGCTGTCGGCCCTGACCGGGTCAAGATGGTCGAACAGCGTCATATTCAGCGATGGAGCGGTCTGCGCGCCTCCACGTGAGAGGATGGCAAGCATGAAAAGCAGGACGATGGAAAGACGTTTCATCAGATCATTATCTCCACTACTAACGTTCAGAATCGCCGACCCGAAGGGCTTCGACCAGGGGCCGGCGACCAATTACACTAACGATATTCCACGCGGGACGGATCAACCCCCGATCGCCATGCCGGCCGCGAATGAACCGACCTCGATGCTTCGCACGATTTTCCGCTGCCCCACATCGATCACGTAGACAATGCCGGGAACCGCCGAGCTGCCGACCGTGGGATGATGCTGGTTGCCGTTCTGATTCTCGCAGCTTACATACGCCCGCTTCCCATCCGCGCTGAAGACGATGGCGTGCGGCTGCACCTTCAGGCCGGTGATGGTGGCAACCACGGTACGCAAGGTGACATCGATAATCGAGATCGTGTTATCCGCCTGATTCGGCACCCAGAGATGGAAGCCGTCCGGTGTCAGCTTCGGGATCAACGGGCGATTCCCCACCTTGATGCTGTCGACCACACTGCCGCCGACCATCTCGATCACGCGAACCTCGGCGCTGGCGCGGCAGGTGACCCAGAGGAACACGCCATCGGGCGAAAGCTCTCCCTGATACGGCTCGTACTTGTCCTTTGTCCCCGGCGGCAGCGGGTTCCCCGGTGAAACCGGTATCCGCTGCTCCACTTCCTTTGTGGCGATGTTGATCACGGAGATATCATCCCCCAGCGCGTTGGTGGTGTAAAGCCGCTTCCCATCGGCGCTCAGCACCACGCCATGCGGCGCGTTGCCCACATCGAAGATCGTATCGGTAACGATCATTGTTGCGGCATTTACGCGGACGATAAATCGCTGCGCCAGCGTCAGATCAAAGTTCGAAACGTAGAGCGCGGAGCCATCGCGCGTTATGGCGATCTGCGCGGGGCTCCGTCCCACGGTAACATCCCCCAGCTTCGCGAATGTCTTCGCATCGTACTTCTCCACTTTCCCGCCATTGATCAGGTTCACATAGAAGAACGCGTGGTCGGGCGAGAGGACGATATTATGGGGTGAGGCGGGCTTGATGGCCGAGCTTGAGCCGACGCTGATATAGCGCATGATATGCTCGGTCGCCACATCAATCGTCGTCACCTTGTCCTCGCTCTGCGCCGTGACAAAGATGCGTGGGCGGGTCTGATCCCCCAGGTAGATCTCCCCGGCATCGTTCTTCGCCCCCTCGTTGATCCAGCGCCGGATCAGCTTTATCTGCTCGATCGGCAGGGGATCGCGTCCGAGCGGCATATGCGGGTCGGCGATCGGGGCAAGCGTTGTGTCGGTATTGATATGCTGGAAGAGATGGCTTTTCTCGGCGGAGAAGGGGATGATCTCCGCGCCGTAATCGCTGGTCCCGGCCATTGCCAGCGCCCATGTATTCAGCGCCACCCCGGAGGAGTTGTTGCCGCTGAGGTGGCAGCTTGTTCCGCCGCAGCCGTTCTGGAAGATCGGGTCGATATGCTTTGAGTAGATGATCGGCTCGCTATCGCCGGGGATGACCACGGCGGGGGGACCGGCGGGGGTATCCTTGCAGGAGGCAAGCAGCGCCCCGAATAAGAGGAGAGTAGCAAGTTGAAGTATGTAGCGCATGGATCCGGCACCTGACAATCGGTTCGGTTGGCTGCCATCGTGCGTGATGGCCGTTGTGTTACATCACCCCGAGAAACTCCGGAGCGAAGGGAGACGTTACAGCAGAACCGGAAAATGCCCCGATTCATTGTGAGCCGCAAGAGAGAAAGAGACAGCAACGGAATTAGCAGCCACGGAGATGACAATGATCCGGCAACAGCGCCCGGCAGTTGATCATTCAGGTTCGGAGGATTCCAGCAGCGCCGTATCTTCCCAGCCGGCTGATCAATAACAACAACACGGAGCATCCATGAAGTCGATTCAACGCATCGCGGCGGCGGTGGCGGTTCTGGTGATGATCATCGCGGCTCAGCGCCTTCACGCTCAGGTGGCCGGCGGCTGGTCCAGCGTCTCAACCAGCGACGCGGGGATTGTGGCCGCGACCCGATTTGCCTTGGAGGAAGTGGGACAGTGGCGGGCGCCGGTGAAGCTGAAGAAGATCATCCACGCACGGCAGCAGGTGGTGGCCGGCATGAACTACGAGGTCACGCTGCTGGTAAAGCAAGGCAAGGGGAGCCGCAAGGCGGTGGCGGTGGTGTGGCATAAGACCGACGGCAGCTACGCGCTGACATCGTGGACATGGACGGGGAAAAAGAACTAGCAGACTGTTGAAGGAGGTCATCCGCGGCGTTGGCCTTCACCATCGCCTGCACGGGATTGCGAGCGACAGGGCTT
>JBDSJW010000097.1:0-3410 GCA_039917235.1 Kapaibacterium sp. (SeqCode)
GAAGAATCCGCTTGCGAAGAGCCATGCCGGGAACGCCGCCAGCAGCCCCAGACGGATCAGCGCGGCCGTCAGCGATCGGTCATCGAACCGGAAGAGGGCCATATTGACCCCGTAGATGGCTATCACACCGATAAAGACCTTCAGCACCCGCCCCCATTCGTAATCAATCCGGTAGTACCGCTGAACGTATCTGTAGAGGACAATCGCCATCACCACATATGCCGCGAATGTCCCCCACGCCCCGCCGTAGATCCCGATCGACGGGATGAGCAGGAAGCAGAGGAGCGCCTCGATGCCGGCCCCGATGCCGGTGATCCAGGGGAGCGCCTTGGTCTTCTTCTCGATATAGATGCCGACGATGAAGTTCGTATACCAGCCGTTGAACGCATACGCGGCCAGGATGATGGGGACGATGGCAAGGCCGCTCCAGTAGTTGGGGGGGATGATCGACCGGCCATGAGTGAATGGGAGTGGGGATGCGACGATATCGACGATATAGAAGGAGATCGCCAGGAAGAGGAGCGCCGCCGCCACGTTGAAATAGGTGAAGATCCTGGCGTAGAGGTGCTTCGCGTTCGGCTTATTCGCCTGCTGGAGAAAGAAGGGTCGCCAGGCGAATTCGAACATCGAGACGAACATCATCATCGGGATGCCGAGCCGGTAGGTGGCGGAGTAAAGCCCGACGATATCGTCGCTGGTGAGCTGCTTCATGATCGGCCGGTCGATCCCCTGAAGGGCGATCATGGCGATCCCCGAGGCTATCGTCGGCACGCCGAACTTCAGCAGCTTCTTGCCGGTCTGCCGGCTGAACACCACCGGCAGCATTTTCGTGACAAGCGGAAGCGTAAGGAGAAGCTGGACAAGCGACTGGACGATGCCGGCGAGAAAGACCCCCTTGAGCCCCATCCGGAGATAGGCAACCAGGAGGATGTTCATCCCGACATTGACCAGGATGGTGATGATCTTGATCCCGCCGAACATCTTGGGGCGGCGCGACATGCGGAGAAGCGCCATTGTGATGGTGGCGGCGGAATCGAGGAAGATGATCGCCCCGGCCATCCTGATCAGGTGGAAATATTCCGGGGGGAGATCGAGAAACGATATCCGGTTGATCCCCGCCGGGAAGAGAACGATGGCGATCCCGATTGATGCCGCCACGATCAGGTTGATCAGCAGCGCGTTCCAGTACACGCCCCGCCGTTCATCCTCCGATTCCGCGGCCGAGTGGTATCTGAAATACGCCGCCTCCATCCCCGCGTTTGCCACGATCATCACAAAGGCGATCATCACAAAGACCGTGGCCTGGATGCCGACCTCGGCGCGTGTCAGGACGTGCGTGTAGAAGGGGGTCAGAAGGAAGGAAAGGAACCGCTGGACGATGGTCGCCACGCCGTAAATGGCGGTATCCCCGGAAAGCTGCCGCAGTTGTTGTCGCATAAGATGCCGGCAACTTACGGCGCCGGGACGGTGTGAGAAAACGCCGTTGCCGGTAAACCGCGATCAATATCTGGGAACCGTGCCAAGCTCCATGCTGTAGCGATCGATGCCGCCGCTCAGGTTGAACAGCTCGCCGTAGCCCAGCGATGCCAGAACGGCGCAGGCGTTGATGGAGCGGATGCCGTGGTGACAGTAGGCGACGATCGGCGTTCCCATCGGAAGCTCATCCTCCGCGCGGTCGGCAAGCTGGCCCAGGGGAATCAGCGTGGAGCCATCGAGCGATGCCAGCGCGAACTCCCAAGGCTCGCGGACATCGAGGAGGATGGCATCGGGATGATCGTGAAGGAAGATGGCGAGATCGCGCGGGGGGAGCTGGCGGAAGTTCATCGGCGTCCGAGTATGAATATGGGGATGGATGTACCGGAAACGAAATATCCCCGAGGCGACTGGTGTGCCTTGGGGATATCGATAAAAACCTGGTTTCGTCGCGCGCGGACAACGTTACTTGTGGTTGCGCTGTCCGCGAATCTGCTTGAGGAGATTTTTCTGATCCGCCGTGAGAATCCCCTCAAGGTTCTCATTGAAGCGGGTCAGCGCCAGCGAAAGCTCGATTTCCTTATCCGCGCGCTGCTTCAGCACCGGACGGAGGGAGGCTTCGTTGAGAGGAGTGGCCGATTTGAGCTGCCTCTCGGTTTCAAGCAGTTTCTTGATATCATCGCGAAGCGGCTTTGTCTCGCTCTGGAACTGCTCGCGAAGAGTTTTGATCTGGGTTTTCTGCTGCGCGCTCAAGTTCAGCCGATCCATGATCGAGCCATCCTCCTGTGCGTAGGCAGATCCCGCCATCAGC
This sequence comes from Kapaibacterium sp. (SeqCode), assembly GCA_039917235.1. Lineage (GTDB taxonomy): Bacteria > Bacteroidota > Ignavibacteria > OLB7 > OLB7 > JAFDZV01. The sequence continues at coordinate 2,285 of JBDSJW010000097.1, forward strand.
GTCATGCTGGCAAGCAGGGCTACAACGGGGCGTGTGATCTTCATCTTCATATCGGAATATCCTCTATTCGAGTCAATGCTTCTTCAATATATTAAGAATCTTTGTAAGAACGGAAGCCACATCGATTCCAGCGCCTCCATTCATAACAGTAGCGATATGACCCGATAGAGGTGGGGGAGTTTAAAGAGAACTCCCCCATTCCTCAATCTATTTTGCGCCTCGTCCTTTTCGGGCCGGAGCCATCACAACGGCCGGTTTTACGGCTTTTTTCGCGGTGCGGACCGGCAGAGGTATCGCGCCACGGAAGATATGGGGGACCGCCTCCACCAGAGTATCAACGGGGATGATCTCCAGCCCCATTTTCACCTTGTCGGAGATGTCCGCCAGATCCTTCACATTGTCCTTCGGGATGATCACCGTTCTGATCCCGGTTCGCCGGGCGGCCAGGAGCTTTTCGGTGAGCCCGCCGATCGGAAGGATCTTTCCGCGGAGGGTGATTTCGCCGGTCATCGCCACGTCGGAGCGGACCGCGCGTCCGGTTGCCGCGGAGATGACCGCCACCGCCATCGTGATGCCGGCGGACGGGCCATCCTTCGGGATTGCCCCCTCTGGCACGTGAACATGGATCTCCTTCCCCTGATAGAAATCCTTGGGAACCTCCAGCGATTCCGCGTTGGCGCGGATATAGGTGATTGCCGCGGAGATCGATTCCTTCATCACATCGCCAAGCTGGCCGGTCAGCGTCAGCTTCTCGATTCCCGGCACGATCGACACCTCCACCGTGAGCGTATCACCGCCGACCGATGTCCACGCCAGCCCCGTTGCCGCGCCTATCAGATCCTCCTCCTCTCCAAGGCGGTTCCGGTAGCGCGGCGCCTTCAGGTAGCGTTCCACCGCTTCCGGCGTTACCACGATCGCCTTCTCTGCCACGCCGTTTGCGCCGCTCCGTCCCTTTTTCGCGGGTTTCACCGGCGCCTTGCCGTTCTCATACACCATGGCGCCGACCACCGGCTCCAGGCTTCTGCGGCCGACGATCTCCTTGGCGATCTTCCGGCAGAGCGATGCGATCTCCCGCTCCAGGTTGCGCACCCCCGCCTCCGAGGTATACTCGCGGATCACCTTCATC
>JBDSJW010000098.1:0-12645 GCA_039917235.1 Kapaibacterium sp. (SeqCode)
GCGGATTCTTGCGATCGATTTCGGCACCGTTCGGATAGGAACGGCTCTCTCCGATGAGCTGAAGATGCTCGCTTCCCCTTATAAGGTGCTTCAATATTCCCGGAACTCCCCCGCCGATATCGCCGCGATCGTGGCGGAGCAGAAGGTGGAGACGGTGGTGATGGGGATGCCGTATGCGCTGGACGGGACCGAATCGGAGATGACGCGGCAGACGAAGAATTTCGCCGAAAAGCTGAGGGCGATCATCCCCTGTCCGGTGGTGGAATGGGATGAGGCGTTCAGCTCCCGCAAAGCCGGGGAGCGGATGCGCGGCGCCGGCGTCAGGAAAAAGAAGCGGAGCCAGAAGGGGATCACCGATACATGGGCCGCGGCGATTATCCTTCAGGAATATCTGGACGCACTTCGCTGACCGGCTCGCCGTCCTTCCTCCATTCGGTTTCCGATCCTCAGTGCTACCTTTGTCCTTGGCTTCATCAGCAGTAGATTTGCCGCTCTTTGCAATTATCCAAACACATAGGTAAGGCCGCCTGGTCAACAGCTGATAGAATGCTGTCGGTCCTGATCGGCTTCGCGTTCTTTATACCGCAGAAGGTGATCGGCCCGTCGCACTGGGGAATCTACAGTACGACGCAGGCGCTCCTGACATCGGTCTATATGCTTTCCGACAGCCTCGCGCTCCAGGCCATGGTCAACTTCGGCATGGATGAATCGCGGCGCAGGCAGGCGCTTACTCTCTCGGCACTTATCCACTGTACCTTTATCACCGTCATCACCCTCTCCGTCTATTTCAGTCGCGAGATGATTGCGTCGTTCTTCAACGAGCCGGAGCTGGTGACAACGCTGGGATATTTTCCGATCGTCTCGCTCGGCTTTCTCCTGCGGAACTATTTTCTCAAGGTCTCCCAGCTCTTTATCGACACGCGCGCCACATTCTTTATCGACCTTGCGTGGATCGGCAGCACGGTGATCCTGATTGTCTACGGATGGCGGCGGGGGACGCTGGTGAACGCCAACGATATGATGGTGATCAGCGGGATATCGAGCGGAGTTTCATCGCTGATGGGCCTCTGGCTCTACCGCAATAAAGTGCGTTTTACGGTCAGCTTCGATCGCGCCTATACCATCAGGATGATCCGTTTCGGCATCGCCCAGTTCGGCTCCGCCATCACCATGGTGTTGCAGACGCAGGGGGATACGCTGATCCTCAAGAAATTCGTCACCTCCGACGTCATCGGCAATTACGACGCGGCCAAGAAATTCTTCCGCGGCTTTGAGGCGCTTCGCGATGCCGGCGCCCTCTTCGTCTACCCGGCGGTGACAAAGCTCGCGGCCGAACGGAGGCATGGCGAGCTGGTGCTGCTGCTGGAGAAGATGATCGGCTTTATGGTGATTGTGATCACGCCGATCGTGGTCCTCGTCTGGCTTGGGCCTACCGATTATCTGTTCAACCTGATCTACAAGGGGCAGTATCAGCAGGCCGCGACCATCTTTAAATTTCTCTCGCTCGCCGCGCTTGCAATCCCGTTCAGCATGAACACATACGTGCTGGGGGGGCTTGGCGAGGCGCGCCGCTATTTCCGCGTCACGCTGACATCGGCCCTCTTCTCGGTGGTGGCGGCGCTTGTGCTGGTGCCGATGATCCACGCCAATGGTGCCGCGCTCGCCGTCGTGGTCAGCTTTGCCACCCTCGGCGTGCTGGCGACGCGGGCCGTCAAACAGATCATCCCATTTTCTCTCCCCAGCGCGTTCGGCCGCTGGCGCGATGCGCTCAATTTCGTGATCAGGCTGTGGCGCCGCGCCATGGACAAGAAGGATGGGCCGTCCCAATGAACTCGCAATCAAACTAATCGATGCTCCAAGCCATTCAATACCAGAAAACAGGTGAGCTTCACGTAAAGGAGCTGCCGGCTCCGGAACTGAAGCCGAAGATGATCGTGATCCGTACGTATGCCTCGCTGATCTCCGCCGGAACCGAGCGGACATCGGTGGCAACGGCCAAGGCGTCGATGTTCGAAAAAGTCCGCACCCGTCCCGATCTGGTCAAGCAGGTGCTGGATATGGCGAAGAAGGAGGGATGGCGGAACACCATCGACAAGGTCAGGACCAAGCTGGACAGCTACAAGGCGCTCGGCTACTCGGCGGCCGGCGTGGTGATTGAATCGGCGTGCGATGAGTTCGCGCCGGGCGATCATGTTGCCTGTGCCGGCGGCGGCTTTGCATCGCACGCGGAGATCATCGCCGTGCCGCGCAATCTTGCCGTAAAGATCCCTGAAGGGGTCAGCTATGATGAGGCGGCGTTTACCACGCTCGGCGCCATCGCCATGCAGGGGGTGCGCCAGGCAAAGGTGAGCCTTGGTGAATCGGTGGCGGTGGTGGGGCTTGGGCTTCTGGGACAGCTTACCGTGCAGTTGCTGAAAGCCGCCGGCTGCCGGGTGATTGGCCTTGATATCAACGAGCGACAGTTCGCGCTGGCCCGCGAGTTTGGGGCGGATGAGCTGGTTGTGACCGGCTCATCGGCGCTTGGGAGCATCGAGAGCTTTACACGCGGCATCGGCTGCGACGCGGTGATCCTTACCGCCGGCACCAGCTCCAACGACCCGATCATCCTGGCGATCAACGCGGCCCGGAAAAAGGGGAGAGTGGTTGTGGTTGGAGCGGTCGGCATGGATATCCCCCGCTCGCCCTTCTACGAGAAGGAGCTGGATATCACGATCTCCTGTAGCTACGGCCCCGGCCGATACGACCCGACCTACGAAGAGGAAGGGCGCGATTACCCGGTCGGCTACGTGCGCTGGACCGAGCGACGGAATATGGAATCGGTGCTGGATCTGATCGCGAGCGGGAAGCTGAATGTCGGGCGGATGATCACGCATCGCATTCCGATCACCGAGGCGGAGCGGGCGTACGATCTGATCACCGGAAAAATTCAGGAGCCGTACATCGGCATCGTCCTGAACTATCCCGACCGGGGGGCGAAGGCGCTGACGCGCGTTGTACAGGTAAACCAGCCGGCCGGTGGAAGCGGGCTGGGGATCGGCTTTATCGGCGCAGGGAGCTTTGCGCAGAGCTATCTGCTGCCGCCGTTGAAGACGCTGGGGGTAAATCTGGTGGCGGTCTCCACATCCACATCGGTCAACGCCCGTTCGGTGGCCGAGAAATTCGGGTTTGGCGATGCCTCCACCGATTCCGCCGGCCTGCTCGGTCGCAAGGAGATCGGCGCGGTCTTTATCGCCACACGTCACGACACGCACGGCGCCTATGTTGCCGATGCGCTGGAGGCGGGGAAGCAGGTCTTCGTGGAGAAGCCGCTGGCGATCACAAAGGAGGAACTTGAGCGCATTCGCGATCTGGCCGCCACAAAGAACGATCGCGTGATGGTGGGCTTCAACCGCAGATTCTCCGATCCGCTTGTCGCGATGAAACGTCATTTCGTCGGAAATGGGGAGCCGCTGGTGATGCTCTATCGCGTCAATGCCGGCGCCATCAAGCTGGATAGCTGGGTGCAGGCGGAGTCGCAGGGGGGGAGGATTATCGGCGAGGGATGCCACTTTATCGACTGCATGCAGTTTATGACCGGCGCGCGTCCGGTCAGCGTCTACGCCGCCGCGATCGGCTCGCGCAACGAGCAGGTCCGCAACGCCGATTCCGTCTCCATCACCATCCGTTTCTCCGACGGATCGGTGGGAACGGTTCATTATCTCGCCAATGGCGATCCATCGGTCCCGAAGGAATATTTCGAGGTGTTCGGCGGCGGCGGAACGGCCATCATGAACAACTTCCGCGATCTGACGCTCTCCTCCGGCCGGAAAACAAAGGTCGAGAAGTTCAACGGCGACAAGGGGCACTCCGAGGAGGTAAAGCGGACGATTGAATCAATGAAGAGCGGCGCTCCGATGCCGATCAGCTTCGAGAGCCTCTACGATACCACCGCCGCGACGTTTGCCGCGCTGGAATCGCTGGCGACGGGGAATACGGTCGTGCTGTAAAGGTTCGGTAGCAGACTGTTGAAGGACGTCATCCGCTGCGTTGGCCTTCATCATTCGCTCACTGCGGCGTCCAGAAGGACGCCTCATTCGCTCAGATTCGGCCGCCTTGCGGCTGATCGTCCTTGAACAGTCTGGGCATCGAAAGTAATTCAACAGCCTGTTAGCGTTGAGACACCCCAACGAAAAGGCCATCGTTCGATACCGAACGATGGCCTTTGTCTAAACCGCTGATTCTTTTCGCGATCAGGTCGTCTTTGCGCGAACTGCCTTCGGGGCGAGGCCGCGGAGGTAGTAGAGTTTTGCGCGACGGACCTTGCCTTCGCGGACGATCCGGATGCCCTGGATGATCGGCGAGTGGATCGGGAAGATCCTCTCGACACCGACACCGTTGCTCACCTTGCGGACGGTGAACGTCTCGCCGATGCCGGCGCCGCGACGGGAGATCACGATCCCCTCGTAGTTCTGAATGCGCTCCTTGTCACCTTCCACAACGCGAACCGCAACGTTTACCACATCGCCGGGACGGAACGTTGGCAGGACGACCTCGCCGGCCTCGCCGTTGCGGGAGGTACGGCCTGCCGCGGTCTGAGCAATCATCTGCTCGGTCAATGAATCGATCTCTTTCATGATACACCTCCACAATACTCACCCGCCGGCATCGGAAGCGGAACGCCAGGTGTTCCCTGGATATTCCCTAATCCGGCCCGACAAGCGAGGTTTTGGTTATTGGGTTTCAGTTTATGTTTACGAACAAATCTTCTAGCTCCGCTCGGGGTCATCCAGCAGCCCGGGGCGACGTTCCCTGGTCCGTCTGAGCGCCTCGGTATCCCGCCACTCGGCGATCTTCGCGTGATCGCCGGTCATCAGGATCTCCGGAACGGGGATGCCGCCGAATTCAGCGGGCTTCGTGTAATAGGGCGCATCGAGCAGGCCGGCCTGGAAGGAATCGCTCAACGCCGATTCGCTATCGCCAAGGGCGCCCGGAAGCAGCCGCACAATCGCATCGGTAAGGACCAGCGCCGGAAGCTCGCCGCCGGTCAGCACATAATCGCCGATCGAGATATCCCGCGTCACCAGCGCCGTGCGAACCCGTTCGTCCACTCCCTTGTAATGTCCGCAAAGGAGGATCAGGTTGCGCGCCATCGAAAGCCTGTTGGCGGCCTTCTGGTCAAGGATATCGCCGTCGGGGGTGAGGAAGATCACCTCATCGTATTCCCGTTCGGCGCGAAGTTTTTCAATGCAGGCGAAGATCGGCTCGGGGCGAAGGATCATCCCGGCGCCCCCGCCGTACGGGGTGTCATCCACCTGCTTGTAGCGCCCCAGACCGTAATCGTGCAGGTTATGCACCACGATCTCCACCAGCCCCGCCTCGCGCGCCCGCTTCAGGATGGAGGCGTTCAGGACGCTTTCAAATGTCTGAGGGACAACGCTGATGATATCGATGCGGAGGAAGGGCTCCTCGCGTCTAGTTTCCGCCATCATCATCGGTCTCCTCTCCCTTCATCCCGGGGATCGGCCGCACGATTGCAATCCGATCGTCATGCCGCACTTCCACGATAAACTGATCCACGGCGGGGAGCATCCACTCCTCATTCCCCTCCGACTCCACCACCCAGATGTAATGCGCAGACGTTTTGAAGATCCCCCCGATCTTCCCCAGTTCCTCCCCCGATTCGCTCCGCACGTCGTAGCCGACGAGGAGGGGGTGGGCGTGGGGCTGATCGTAGTCGAGCGCGGTCATCGGGAGATAGAGCGCTCTGTCGAGGAGTTGCGCCGCGTCCTCGCGGGTTGTGCAACCGGCGAAGTAGCAGATCATCCCATCGGTCCGGCGCTCGCATTTGATCAGCCGGAGCGGCTCCGTGAATTTCTCGGAATATCCGCTCCAGGCATCGCACGGGACATTGACCGCGGGGATTGCGTCGGCGTCCAGGGTGCAGCGGATGCCGCCGGCAAGGCCGTAGGTCCTGTTAAGGACACCGATACGTACACGGGATTCGCCGGCCATGGGGAACGGAATAGAGAGGGGCACATGAAAGGATGTGAAGCCCATCGGAATGAACTTCACATCCTTTGATCACGATAAATTAAGCGTTCGGCTCCGCCTCGGCGGTCGGGGCTTCCTCGGCTGCTTCCGCTACGGGAGCTTCCTCGGCCGAAGCTTCGGGGGGGGCTGCCTCCGCTGCTGCTGCGGCCGCGGCATCCGCCTCTTCCTTGGCGCGAGCGGCCTCCTCGGCCTCCTCACGTGCGCGGACTGCGGCTTCCTCGTCGTGGAGGCGCTTCTCGTTGGCGGCCTGGATGGCTGCCAGATCGCGCACCTCGCGGTTCTGCTTGCGGGCGACGTGGTTCTCGATCTGCTGGGCGATCTCCTCGGAGCCCGTTCCCTTGCGGTTCAGGTGCATCTCCAGGAGCATCCCCTGGCGGCTGAGGAGGGAGCGGACCGTATCGGTCGGCTGGGCGCCGGTCTGGAGCCAGTGGAGGACGCGATCACGCTTGAGGGTGATCTGATCGGCCACGACCATCGGGTTGTACTGTCCCACCTTCTCGATGAAACGTCCGTCGCGCGGGCTGCGGCTGTCGGCGGCCACGATGTCGTATACCGGACGCTTCTTGCGTCCCATTCTTCTCAGGCGAAGCTTGACCATGCTGATTCGTTCTTAATGTGATTCTGAATGTATGTTAAACTTATGCTTCTAAACGTTAGGAGCGGGTAACAGAGTTGGCGTTCAGTCCGCCGGTTAAAAGCCCGTCCGGGGCATCCTGTCATCAGCATCCGGGATACCGGAGCCCGCGTCAGCGGCGGCGTCCGGGGAGCATCGGCAATCCGCCGCCGCCACCCATCGTCCGCATCAGATTCTTCATCTTGCCGCCGGTGAGCTGGCGCATCTGGCGGCGCATTTCGTCGAACTGCTTCAGCAGCCGATTCACATCCTGGATCTGCGTTCCGGAGCCCGACGCGATACGGCGGCGACGGCTTCCGTTGATGATCTCCGGCCGGCGACGCTCTTCCTTGGTCATCGAGGTGATGATCGCCTCCAGCCGGACAAACGCCCGCTCGTCGATCTCCACTCCCTTCAATGCCTGGTCCATCCCCGGAAGCATCCCGATAAGATCGCGGAACGATCCCATCTTCTTGATCTGCTGCAACTGCTCGAAGAAGTCATCCAGCGTAAACTCATTCCGGCGGAACTTCTCCTCCAGCTTCTTTGCCTGCTCTTCGTCGAACTGCTCCTGCGCCTTCTCCACCAGCGAGACCACATCGCCCATGCCGAGGATTCGGGAGGCCATGCGGTCCGGGTAGAACGGCTCCAGCGCATCCATCTTTTCGCCAAGACCCACGAACTTGATCGGCGCCTTGACCACCGAACGGATGGAGAGCGCCGCGCCGCCGCGGGTGTCGCCGTCCAGCTTCGTCAGGATCACGCCATCGTAGTCCAGCCGGTCGTGGAATGCCTTCGCGGTTGTCACCGCGTCCTGGCCGATCATCGCGTCCACGACGAAGAGAATCTCGTTCGGCTTGGTCCGCTCCTTGATGCGGGCCACCTCTTCCATCATCTCCTCGTCGATCGTCAGGCGACCGGCCGTATCGATGATGATCACATTCCGTCCGGTCCTCTTTGCTTCAAGGATCGATTTTTCGGCGATCGCCACCGGATCCTCGCCGGGGAGGGAGAAGACCGGGACATCGAGCTGCGCGCCAAGCGATTTCAACTGATCGACGGCCGCCGGGCGATAGGTATCGGCCGCCACCAGCAGCGGCTGGCGCCCCTTTCCCTTGAAGTAGTGCGCCAGCTTCGCGGAGTGGGTTGTCTTTCCCGATCCCTGAAGGCCGCACATCATGATGATCGTGGGACCGGCCGGCGCCATCCGGATATCCTCCCGCTCATTCCCCATCAGCTCCACGAGCTCATCGTAGATGATCTTGACGATCATCTGTCCCGGGGTAACCGATCCGACCACGTCGCGACCAAGCGCGCGCGTCTTTACGTCCTCGACGAATTTCTTGGTGACCTGGAAGTTTACATCGGCGTCCAGAAGCGCGCGGCGAATCTCGCGCAGCGCCTCCGTGATGTTCTCCTCGGAGAGCCGGGCTTCACCGCTCAGGCGGCGTATCGCCGCGTCAAGTTTGGCACTGAGATTCTCAAACATCGTTTATCCGGGACATGCGTATCGAAAGAATTGCGCTACGGTTTGAGCAAAGGATCATAAAAATAGGGGAGCGCGGTCAGTTCTGCAACCGGAAAACCGAGGCGGATGCAAAGGAATCGTGAGCTGATTGGTCGAATCAGCCCAATTACGGGGGTAGAAATGGACTGATACAAAGGAAATCGCGGATTCGGCCGGGGAAATCGGTTGTGCGCGGCGATGGTGCTCAAGCGGGAACGTGTGATATTCGAGCGGAAAATCGTCCGGCGAACGTTCAGTTCTCTTTCAGCGTCCGATCGCGCTGGCGGAGCAGGGGGGAGAGAAATTCCATCATGTGGACGATCTCATCGCTGATCGGAATCGGCTCGAAATCGAACACGCAGATCGTCCCGAACAGATTTCCACTTTCGTCAACCAGCGGCACGCCGCAGTACGACTGCACTTCCCGCTGCTTGGGATGTCCATCCGCGCGTTTGTCCTTCGGCGCATCATGGACGGCGAACTTGCTTCCGGTGTTCCGGACGAAGACGCAGTAGGATGCCATCACCGGGATATCCAGGCACGACTCAATCTCCAGGTTCTCCGCATCGACGAAATAGAGACTCTTCAGCGTCTCGCCGTCGAAGCGGTAGAGCGCGGTAAAGCGGTGCGGGGTATGGCTGTTGATGAGCATCAACGCGGCCCGTATGCCATCCTGCTCAAGCACGGTCCGCAACCGCGCCAGTCTGTTCGCCTCGTTCATTGAAATCCGGGAATATTTAAACAGGACTGTCTAAAAAGTATAAGGAGACATTCGCCGCGGGGATATCGGAGGAGCCTTGCCAGACTGTTGAAGGACGTCATCCGTTGCGTTGGCCTTCATCGTTTGCTCACGGAGGCGTCCGGAAGGACGCCTCATTCGCTCAGATTCGGCCGCCGTGCGGCTGATCTTCCTTGAACAGTCTGAATATCGGAAGTAATTCAACAGCCTGTTAATATACGCACTCCGGCCACTGCAATGATGTATAGGATTGGCCGGTTCGCGGTTTGCCCCATCATCCCCCCGTTCTCCGCCCTATCTTTGCGGCGAAACCTGAAGCCAACCGTCAGCGCATCGATCACGGACTTCGATACCCATGGATCACGTCGTTATCATCGGCAACGGGGTTGCCGGCATCACGGCCGCCCGGCATATCCGCAAGCTGAGCGACAGGCCGATCACGGTGATCTCCGCCGAGACCGATCATTTTTTCTCGCGTACCGCCCTGATGTATATCTACATGGGGCAGCTTACCTACCAGGGGACCAAGCCGTACGAGGACGATTTCTGGCCCAGGAACCGGATTGCGCTGGCGCGGGGTCGCGTGGAGCGGATCGATACGGAGCGCCGCCGCCTGCTGCTTGATGACGGAAGCGAAATCGAGTACGGCTCCCTGATCATCGCCACCGGCTCGCGACCCAATACATTCGACTGGCCGGGGGAGACGCTGAAGGGAGTCCAGGGGCTTTACAGCATTCAGGATCTTGAATCGATGGAGCGATGGACCGCCGGGATCGCGCGCGCCGTGGTGGTGGGGGGCGGGTTGATCGGGATTGAGATGGCGGAGATGCTCCATTCGCGTGGGATTGCGGTGACGTTTTTGGTGCGCGAGCGGAATTACTGGGATACCGTCCTTCCGCCGGAGGAGGCGCGGATGGTGGGGCGGCATGTCAGGGAGCATGGCATCGATCTCCGCACGGAGACCGAGCTGCGGGAGATTCTCCCGGATGCCGATGGTCGCGCCCGCGCCGTGGTGACGACACGGGGGGAGGAGATCCCCTGCGGGTTCGTCGGGCTGACGGTGGGGGTGTCGCCGAACATCGGCGTGATGAACGGTTCCGGGATCGAGTGCAATCGGGGCGTGCTGGTGGATGAATATTTCCGGACCGGCATCCCCGGCATCTACGCCATCGGCGATTGCGCGGAGTTCCGCGATCCCAGGGCGGACCACCCGGCGATCGAGCAGTTGTGGTACACGGCGAAGATGCACGGGGAGATCGTTGCCCGTACCATCTGCGGCATCCCCGCCCGCTATGCCCGCGGCACCTGGTTCAACTCGGCGAAGTTTTTCGATATCGAGTATCAGACCTACGGCTTTGTCTGGAGCCGGCTTCGGGAGACGGAGGAAACGCTCTACTGGGAGCATCCCGATGGACGAAAGTCGATCAGGATCAACTACTCGAAGGCCGATGGTCGCGTGCTTGGAATGAACCTGCTCGGGATACGGTATCGCCAGGATGTCTGCCGGAAATGGGTGGAGGAGGGGACGGGGATCGGGACGGTACTGGAACATCTCTCCGACGCGAATTTCGATCCGGAATTTCACCGGCGGTACGAGGCGGAGGTGATAAAGCTCCACAACGAGCGGAACCCCGGCAACGCCATTGTGTTGAAACGGAAGGGGATGCTGGCGCGGTTCTTTTCATAGCAGACTGTTGTGCCGGGGGACGTTTGCTGTAGGGGGACGTTTCAAACGTCCCCTGACTGTTGAAGCATTGGAGACGTTTCAAACGTCCCCCGACGGGACGGAAGATCATAAAATCCGGAGATTGCGATGAGCGATCATGATGGAAGCCTGCAACTGACGGGGATGACCGCCGGCGCTACCGATGGGATCGGGAAGGCCGGGATCGTCGCGGTGGCGGTCGGGCTGCTGGTGATGCTGGGGGGGGCGTGCGGCGGCGGGATATCCCCTCTGCTCGTTATGCTGGCGGGGCCGGGGCTGATCGCTGCCGGGGGGCTGGTCTACATCCTTCCGCATCATCTCCGTCGCTCCCCCGCGGCGCAGAACAACGGCGTGATGTTCTCCGGCGCAACAACGCGCGGCGCGGTCGCCTGGGGGCTTGGGGTGCTGATTACCGGCTTCTACGTCCTCCTCTACTGGTGGCCCGATACGCTGGCGGGGCTGATCCGCATGTTCGATCCGCTGAGCATGCGACTCCGCGGCATTCCGGCCGATCACTGGTTTATGTACGGATCGTTCTACACCCTCGCCGTGCTGGTGATGGGGGCTCGCGCGCTGCTGAAATACCGGCACAACCGCTACCAGATTATCCGCACCCTTTCGGTCATCTTCTTCCAGCTTGTCTTCGCGTACCTGATCCCGGCGACGCTTCAGTTGTTCAAGCAGCCGGAGTTCTACTTCACCTACTTCTGGCCGCTGAAGCCCTACTATCTCTTTCCCGACGGCGTGAAATCGCTGGAGATGGCGGGAGGGCTTGGCCCGTTTATGATCCGCTGGGCCGTGATGATGACGTTTATCGCCACCCCCGTGCTCACCTATTTCTTCGGGAAGCGGTGGTATTGTTCATGGGTCTGCGGATGCGGCGGGCTGGCGGAGACCGCGGGCGATCCCTACCGGCAGTTGGCGAGCACGTCGTTGAAATCGTGGAAGATCGAGCGATGGATGATCTACTCCGTTCTCGTCGTTATCACCGTTACCACGGCGCTCCTCTGGATAAACTCCGCCACGCGGGGAGCGGTGCTTGGCGGCGCCTCGCGCGGGTTTGCCGATGTCTACGGCTTTCTGATCGGCGCGGTCTTCTCCGGCGTGGTCGGCGTCGGATTCTATCCGATCATGGGGGCGCGTGTCTGGTGCCGTTTCGGCTGCCCGATGGCGGCTGTGCTGGGGATCATCCAGAAATATTACTCGCGGTTCAGGATCACCACCAACGGCGGGCAGTGCATCTCCTGCGGCAACTGCTCCACGTACTGTGAGATGGGAATCGATGTGCGATGGTACGCGCAACGCGGGGAGAACATCGTCAGGGCCTCCTGCGTTGGATGCGGCATCTGCGCCAACGTCTGCCCGCGCGGGGTGCTATCGCTGGAGAACGGCCCGGTGGAAACGCGATACAACGGGCCATCGTTCGTGGGGACGGCGGATGTGATCATCCCGTCGCTGAACGGGGAGCCGGAGCGGACAAGGGAGTTGAAGTATATCGACTGATATTATCGATCTCCCCTGAAAGCCCTTCCCGGCAAGGCTTTCAGGGAGGTGAAATCAGATCAGCCGCGCCGCGCAAGCCCCCGCCGGCGAATCAGAAACTGCGTGATGGAAACGGCCAGGCCGATCAGCAGGATGATCCCCCCGATGCGATAGATCGTCGCCGTGATCCCGGATGTGACGGCATAGTTCAGATCGTACGCATGCTGAAGCGTCGGCGTTGGGTCCTGGTACGGGATATTGACGGAGAGGATATCGTAGAGAAATCCTATGCCGAGCATCAACAGGCCGGTGATCGCTATCAGCTTGCCGGCCGCTTTTCCGAATCGTGCCATCTTCATTGCTGCCTCCCCCAACGATTATCAGGTGTGGAAATCCATTCCCGCGCGATTTCACCCGTTGCCGGCCATCTCCCCGCGGAGTTCATCGCGAACCCGCATCAGAATCAGGCCAAGCATGTTCCTTCCGCTTCCATCGCCGCCATCCCCCCAGTACGTATCCCTCTTCGTATGCTCGATAATCTCCGCGTTGCCGGTATCGAGGAGCGTTGC
>JBDSJW010000099.1:0-3918 GCA_039917235.1 Kapaibacterium sp. (SeqCode)
GATGATTTTTTTGATTTCGAGTTTGTGATCCCGAGCGAGGGGGCGCGCCGCATGATGGAGCTTGAGGCGGATATCGCGCTTCTTCCCGTGGCCGCGCTTGCGGAGATAGGGGGGCTGGAGGTTGTTCCCGGCCCATGTATCGGCGCGAACGGTCGCGTGGAATCGGTGGTGATCGTCAGCGACGCGCCGATCGACACAATTGAGCGGCTCTTTGTTGATAACGCCAGCCGCACATCGGTTATTCTGGCAAAAGTATTTCTCGATTCAATGGGGAAGGGGGATATCCCGTTTGTCCGTCTCGACGGCCATCAGATTCCCGGTCGCGTCGGCGGCACCGATGCGGGTTTGCTGATTGCCGATGTCGCGTTCAAGGAATCGAAACGCTTCAAATATCGCCACGATCTTGCCGATGCGTGGAAGCGACTTACCGGCGAGCCATTTGTGTTCGCGGTCTGGGCGGCGCAGCCGGGCGTGCTTACGCCGGAGCTGGTGGAGCGGATCAACCGGCGGTTCTGGGATGGCGTGGCGCGCAAACATGGCATTATCGAGGAATGGGCCGCGAAACACGACATGCCCGTCAGCGTTGTTGCCGATTATCTCGATGAGCGGATTCAGTTTAACCTGAATAAATCGGCGTGGTACGGGATGCAGGAATTTTTCCGGCTCGCCAGCAATATGCGGCTTCTCCCCGACGCGCGCGTGGAATTTGCCGGTCGTGAGCCACGCGGTGGCGGCAACGCCGTAAATTCATTTGGGATATTTACGCCGGAGGTTGTCCCGTACAGCCGCACCTACGGCATCGACCGCATTCTTGCGCGCGCCGATGCCGGTCGTCGAATTTCACTCCACGATGCCGAGCGTCTCTACGAGGAGGCTGATCTTGTCGATCTTGGAGAAGTGGCACACAGCATCCGCACCCGGATGAATCCCGGCGATCGCGTCTCCTACATCATCGCGCGCAACGTTAATTACACCAACGTCTGCAACGTGGATTGCAATTTCTGTGGTTTCTACCGGAGCGATGATCCAAAGCGGAAGGGATACGACGAGGGATATATTCTCACGCGCGAGCAGATTCGCCAGAAGATGAATGAGCTTGCCGATGCCGGCGGCGTTCAGGTGCTGCTTCAGGGAGGGGTGAACCCGAATCTCCCGCTCGAATATTTCGCGGAATTATTTCGCTGGATGAAAAGCGAGTGGCCGCAGATCCAGCTTAATAACCTCTCCGCCGATGAAATCCTCGGCCTCTGCCCCAATAAATCCCCCGGAGAAATCGAACATGTTCTTCGCTCGCTCCGCGATGCCGGCCTGGACACGCTTGCCGGCGCCGGCGCGGAAATTCTCGTTGACCGGATCAGAAAGCGCGTTTCGTATAAGAAAAGCCGTTCATCGATCTGGCTGGAGGTGATGCGCCAGGTTGGGAAAATCGGAATGAAGGCGTCGGTGACGATGCTCTACGGAATGGGGGAGAGCACGCGCGATAAATTCGCGCACATGGCGAAGATCCGCCAGCTTCAGGATGAGGTAAGCCCGTTTATGGTCTTTATCGCCTGGCCGTATCAGAAGGGGGAGGGGCAGAAGATGAAATCGTACGATCAATCGGGCGCCACTTATCTCCGCATGCAGGCGATCTCGCGGATTTATTTCGATAATATCCAGCATATTATGTGCTCCTGGGTAACACAGGGGCCGGATATCGGCCAGACCGCGCTCTATTACGGCGCCGATGATTACGGCTCGGTGATGTTCGAGGAGAATGTGGTCTCCGCGTCCGGCACCACCTACCGGATGAACGCCGATTCGATGGAGCATAATATCCGCGAGGCGGGATTTATTCCGTTCAGAAGAAAAGGGGATTTTTCCGATTGGGATGAGGCGGAACACGAAATGCTGAAATCGAAAAGCATTATCGCGCAGCTTGAGCCTGGGATGATCTAAGTTGGGGAGTGGCAAAAAAGGCACTGATATACTTGAGACATATTTGAATAGAGCCGGCAACCGCAGAGCGTTCCGCGAGATCCTTCCGCTTCGCGTCAGGATGACAACCTTGGCTGGATAGGGACAACCCCGGAATATGCGTCAAGTGTATTGGTGCCAAACAAACATCCAGATGTCACGACAAGGCCGGAGCAATCCGGCTTTGTTGTTTGCGGCATCGCGCGTTATTTATCTTCAAGGTTGGGTTTTGATGTTGAAGAAATGCCCGTTGTGATTTCCGCGAATGGAGGAAAGGGAATGCCAAGTTCCTCCGCGCGTTTCCGTTCAGCGGCCAGCGTGATTGCCATATTCGGATCGTTCAGTTCGTTCAGCGCGATGCCAGCCATGTGGCGCATTGCCGGATCATCGGCGCGCAGCGCAAAACGAATCAGCGGAACCGTGGCAATCGGATCGCGCACGGCGGCCAGATATCCCAACACCGCCATTATCTGCCATAGCGGCCAGTCATCCCCCTTCAGCAATCGTAGCGCCAGCAGAGCCGCAACGCGCTCTTCATAATGGATCTGAAGATAACGGGTGACGGCATCGGGAGGCGGGGCGGGAATCGGCAGCGTTGCGATATACGCCGGGAGCGATTCCAGATATTCGAGCGCGGGGGCATTATCGGGCCTGTGATCCCGCATCCATTCCAGAAGTTCCAGAGCCATAAGCCGCGCGATGGGATCAGCATCGTTCAGCCGTCCGGCAAGCGCGGTCATTGCCTCCCGGCCGCCATCGCGCAACTGCTTTTCCAGTTTCAGATATTCGATTCCCGAAACATCGAGCGCGCGGGTGATAATTTCATCGTACATATTCATAAATATTTCCTCTCCACATCCCGATGATATTTCAAATAATCAGGGGGTGAACTCCCACCAGTTGGGAGCCGCATGCGGCGTGCGCCGGACATTTGTGCCGCAGTGTACTTCGCCGTGGCTGACGTGATAATAATCCCAGCCATCGATAAACTCGACCGTGATATTGATCGCGGCCAGTTGCTGCTGAAGATACGCTTCGAACTGATCCATGTTGTAGTTGCCGCCCGTCTGCGCGTGAACCGCCGTGGGGCCGGGGCCGTTCGCAACCGGGACAATGCACGTTGTGCCGACCACCAGCATATTTACCATATCGCCGGTAAGTGCCTCGTAGAGTCCCGGTAAATGGCGATTTTCCACGAAAATCACCGGCACCTCTATCACTCGCGGGATATCGATTTTTTTTCTGAGTTCGCGGAGCATTGCATCCAGCTTTGTCTGACAGAATGTGGTGGCCTGCGCCAACTGCTGCCTCGTGGCCACATATTGGATTCCGTTATTCAGAAAGTCGTGGACGGTCAGCGGGCCGTTTGTTCTTCCATTGAGGATGATATCATTATGGTGGCCGTTCTGGTCCAGATTTCTCAATATCTGCATCGCGCGTCGCGGGCTTGCAATCAGCAGCGCATATCGTTTAAACGGGTTTGCGTCGGCGGCGGGGACAAAGGAGATAAGTTCATCCACATGGCCGACCGTAAGCCAGGAGCTATCGAGATCGATTGGCGACTGAACTACCTGCGCCTTGAGAAATTCTTCAAGATCGGCATCCATCGTAAGTCGAAATGCGGCGCCGGCTGTTCCGGCGGTGGAGCGTCCGCTGCAATAATAGATTCTTCCGAATGGAAATTCCTTTCCATTCAAAAATGTCCCGTCCGGTTCCTTCACCGGCGGCGTGGCTTCAAGATTTCCCCCCGCGTCAAATCGGCTCTGGCTGTTGCCCTGTCCCACCGTATGGTAGCCGACGGCGGGGCCGAGAAGCGTTGGCGGATAGACGTGAAGCCCCTTGTCCGGCGGCATCTTGAGGACCGAATGAATGAACGCCTGTCCGGGAAGCCGCGAATAACCGATCTCCATGCAGTCCTGCATCCACTGATCGGCGTTGTTATTCGGGGATTCCACGGGGTTG
>JBDSJW010000100.1:0-10569 GCA_039917235.1 Kapaibacterium sp. (SeqCode)
CGGGATATCTCTCCGGCATCGACGGGGTCGGCGCGATTGCTTGATCCTTACCAGGCTGTTCAAGGACGATCAGCCGCAAGGCGGCCGAGCCTGAGCGATTGAGGCGTCCTCCCGGACGCCGCAGTGAGCGATGGTGAAGGCCAACACGACGGATGACATTCTTCAACGCAACCACACAGGCTGTTCAAGGACGATCAGCCGCAAGGCGGCCGAGCCTGAGCGATTGAGGCGTCCTCCCGGACGCCGCAGTGAGCGATGGTGAAGGCCAACGCGGCGGATGACGTTCTTCAACAGCCTGTCGCATCACTCCATCACCAGCTTTCCATCCACCGCCCTTCCATCGTCCAGAGTCAGCCGGTAGAGATAGACGCCGGCGGCAAGGCTCCGCTCGTACGGAAGCCGCCCGGAACCGATGCCGTACATCCGCCCGATGCTCCGCCCCGACAGATCGTAGAGGTCGAGCGTATACTCGCTTCCATCCGGGATAATCACCCGCACGGCTCCCCCCGTTCCGGTAACGCTGATCCCAGCGGTCGCGGGATCGGAGCCAGCGCCCCAGGGAAGTCCAAGGTTTGGCGTGGCGCAGCTTGTCCCGTAGAGCGGGCGGTCCTCCTGCCGGAAGCAGAGAAGATTGGGAACGTAGTCGGTGATATACTGGGTAACGCCCGGGAAGATCACGCTGCCGGTGCTCCCCACGCCATCAATCCAGCTCTCCCCTCCCGCAAGGTTGATCCTGCGACGATAAGCCGCGTCGATCAGCACCGAATCGGTTGATTCAACCACCACCGAATGAAGCGCTGTATCGGCCATCCCGCCAACGAGAACCGTATCACCGGCCACGGCATCGAAATCATAGAGCGGCAGTTCCCGCGTCATGCCGGCCCGGAGGATAAAGACGCGCCGCACCGAGTCCTCGCGAATCCCGCCCACGTATGTGGCCTTGGAGAGTGAGAACTTCAGCAGATCCTTCATCTGATAGATCCGGTGATAGCTAAGATCCCCCACAACCGTATCCCCGCCGGTGAGCCAGTAGCGGAGCGTATCGCACCCGAAGCCGCAGATCGACACGCGCCAGTCCGCGCGGGTAATCGGAAACGCGGCATATGCCGGCTTCTCGCGATAGCTCCGAAGCTCGTCCGCGCCGATATCGGGATGATGCGGGTTGCGGATCTGGCTGTCGATATCGAGCCGGGAATTGTTGCCGATGTCGGCGCCAAGGCCGTGCAGCGCCTGCGTCCGCAGATGGAGATCCGTGGCCGAGGCAAAGCCGGGATCGACCGTCCTGGAATGCTGATCGAACTTTGCGCCGTTGCGCCACTGGGTGATGGTGGCGTAGAAGGTGCCGTTGAAGACCCCGATATTGCCGCTCGTGCTGAACAGATCGTTGTTATCGCTGTGGAGCGTGGTATCGATCTGGTCGGTGAACGAAAGCGGCTGGCCGCTGTTGACCGAGAAGATGTTATTGATGATCTCCACATGCGTTGGGGCAACGGCATCGAGATGAACCGTCGAGAAGTTCGTCAGCGGATCCTTCAGGGCGCTTGTCTGGCGGATGCTGTTATGATAAACATTCTGGTAGGTGGAGCGATAGAGGAGAAGCCCCCACTGCTTCTTCGCGGCCTGGCTTACCACATCGAAGATGATCATGTTGTTGGTCACCATCCCGCGCGCCTGCGCGGTTCCATCGCACATCCAGATGCTGATCCCGATCCCATCCTGCGCCCTGATGTTCATCCTGTTGCCATCCACCAGCAGCGCGCCGGTGCATTGATAGATGCTGATGCCGGTGAATGTCTCCGTGCCGCTGTTGATCGCCAGCAGGTTGCCGGCCGCGAGCGGCGCGTCAAGATGCTGAAGGTTGATCGCCAGATCCCGTATCCCGTCGAACCTGTTGCCGCTGGCCCTGACCCGCCGCGGCCGTACGCTCTTCCCGACGATCTTGACGCCCGATGAAGCGGTTTTGAACTGGTTATCGGTGAAGACAATCGCTGAATCCGATTCGCTCCCATCAACAAGCTGGCTCGTGATCCTGTCAGCCATGATAACCCCTTCGAACAGACAGTGCCGGAACTCGATGGCGCCGCAGCCGTGGATCATCGAAACCGCCCCCGGCTTCAGCGTATCGCCGGCGAAAAAGCGGATGCCGGTGAAGATAATCCTCTGCGCGCCATCCAGCCGGAGCGGAACGGTATCCGACGCGAAGCTGTTCACAAGCGTGACGGAGGTACTGTCGCCCGACTCCGATTCAAAGGAGACCAGGCCGCTCCCCTGAATAAGGTGGATGGTGATCGCCTCCGAATATGTCCCCGGCCGGACCGCGAAGGTCACGTTCCCCGCGATGCCGTCGGTGTTGATTTTGGCGACCGCGGCGGAGAAGGTGGCGAAGTTCCCCCCCGCGCCGCCGATCGTATATCTGCCGGCAGCCAGGGGAGCGGCGGCAGCCCCGGAAGCGTGCAGCACCAGGATGGCGAGAAGAAGGAGAGGGAGAAATCGTAGCATTTTCATCGATAGTCGTTCAAATGATTATGGACGGAGCAGTCGGGGCGGGTTTCAAACCCGCCCCAACGATGATACGAATATACGCTTGGTGATGGGGAATTGACCGACGGAAAACGAAACGGGGCGCCATCCTGAAATGGGGCGCCCCGCGCAATGGAAAGTCATCGACAGCCTTATTCTTCCGGAGCGGAAGCGTAGGCACGACCGGCCCGAAGCCGCCGCACCCCACCAAGAACATCGTTGACGATTAACACGCCGGCCAGCACCAGCCCGCACCCGGCCGCCGCGCTCCACGATGCGTGTTCATCCAGCACGGCAACCCCAAGAAGCACCCCCACCGGCGGAAGAAAATATGTGACCAGCGAGAGGAAGGTGGCGCTCGATGTCTCGATCAGGCGATAATAGACGATATAGGCAAGCGCGGTTCCGAAGATGGCGAGAAAGAGAAGCGCGCCGAGAGCGGGAAGCCCCGGAACCTGAAGTCGCGAGCCCTCGATGCCGAGCGCGGCCGGCAGCAGAATCAGCGCGCCAAGCCCAAGCTGCATGGTTGGCCCCACCAGCGGCGGAAGTCCGCGCAGATTGCGTCGCGCGTAGACGATGGAGACCCCGTAGCTGGCGGCGGCAACGGCCAGGGCAATCATCCCCAGAACGCTCCCCGCATTCCCCCCCTGTAGAAGCCCCGGCAGAAATATCGTGACGATTCCCGCGAACCCGACCAGCACGCCAACCAGCCGTTTCGGCGTAAGGTGCTCCTCGGCGATAAAGAAATGGGCAAGCGCCGCGGTGGCGATCGGCGTGGCGCCGTTGAAAATCGCGGCGATGCCGCTGTCTACTACTGTCTCCCCCAGGCTGATCATCGCGAACGGGAGCGCGCTGGCAAAGAAGCCCATGATCGCCATCTTCCGCCACGTCTCACGATCCCGCGGCAATCGTCCCCCTTTCACCCGGAGCGCCGGATAGAGGAGCAGCGCGGCAAGGCCCAGACGGGCGCAGGCAAGGGTGATGGGGGGGATATCGTGCAGCCCGATCTTTATAAAGAGAAACGACGGCGCCCAGAGGGCCGCCAGCATCATCAGAAGCATCCACGGATTCATGACGTACCTCATCTGAACGATCATCGCGCGTATGCACGGGGTGAACAACCACGAAAGGGGCTTCAATGCCACGATAACAGACTGTTGAATTCCTTCTGATGCACAGACTGTTCAAGGACGATCAGCCGCAATGCGGCAGAATCTGAGCGATTGAGACGTCCTCCCGGACGCCTCAGTGAGCGAATGATAAAGGCCAACGCCGCCGATGACCTCCTTCAACAGTCTGATAATCGGCGGACCGGCCGGAGGGCTTCCCACCGGCTTAATCGGGCATCGCCTCAACCACGCGGAATGCGGCTGCTCCCTCCAGCGCCTCGGCAAGCACCACCCCGCGCGCCGGAAGAATCATCTCCTCCCCCGCGACCAGCAGATGGTCAAGCCGATCCTCCTCCTCCGTCAGCCAGACCATTCCGGTGATGACGGTAATCCGCACCGCGCATCCTCCATCGCTTCTCCAGAGCATCCCCGCCCGCAGATCGACTCTGCGCCCCGGAATGCGCGTCGTTACCGGCAGGGGGGCCAGGGTGCCGGTTCCCGGTCTTGTCATTTCCATCACGATTCTTCTCCTTTGGCGCCGGGTATCGGCAGATCGGTGGTCTCTTTCACGGTTTCCAGCACGATGGTCGTCCGCGTGGAGATCACCGCGTCGATTGAGCCGATCTTCCCGCGAAGGAGCCGGCCGAGCGCCTCGGTATTCGCCGTGCGGACCTTCACCAGATAGCAATCCTCCCCCGCCACATGGTGCACTTCCTGCACTTCCTCAATCTCCGCGAGCAGCCCGCCGATGCTCGGCGCCCCGACCCGCTCATTTGCCCTGATGGAGATAAAAGCCACAAGATCCAGCCCCACCGCCTTCGGGTCGATCAGCCCCTTGTAGCCACGGATCACCCCCTGCGCCTCCAGCTTCCGCACCCGCTCCAGCGTCGCCGATGGGGCCATCCCCACCTGCCGGGCGATATCCGTGTTGGAGACCCGGGCGTTCGCCTGGATCATCCTGATGATCGTGCTGTCGATCTCGTCCACCATACCCGTCACCCTTTAGCCATAATGAATACAAAGCAAAGATACGCGGATATGACGGAATATAATTCTGTAGAATTGTTAAATCGTAGAATTTAATTCGGACGATGGCGGTTCTGGCGGCAATAATGGCGTTCCGGCAGTGCCGGGGGTAGGGGCGGGTTTAAAACCCGCCCCGACGGTACGACGTGATATAACGATACGACGGTACGACGTGACATGACGATACGACAATACGACGTGATATAACGACGTGACATCACGACAATGCACCAATCCGCGTCACAGAATCGATCATAAAATCGCATCAATTCCCGCGGCAACGGCCGCCACGCCGCGCAGTTCGATGCCGCCGCGCCGTCCGATCTTGCTCATGTTGGATGCAGGGAGAACAAACGTCTTAAAACCGAGCTTGGCGGCCTCGGCTATCCGCTGTTCCACCTGCGCGGCTGTTCGTATTTCACCTCCCAGGCCTATCTCCCCAACCACTACCGTCCCGGAATCGGCGGGGATATCGCGGAAGCTGCTGACGATTGCGCCGGCCACCGCCAGATCCACCGCGGGATCATCCACCCGGACGCCGCCGGCGATGTTGACAAAGACATCGTACTGCCCCATGCCGATCCCGAGACGCTTCTCCAGCACCGCCAGGAGCATCTGAAGCCGCTTGTAGTCGAACCCGGTCGCCGTCCGCTGCGGGACGCCGTAGTTGGAGGGGGTCACCAGCGCCTGCGCCTCCACCAGGATGGGGCGCGTCCCCTCCAGCGTGGCGGTGATCACCGATCCGCTCGACCCGTAGCTCCGCTCCGAAAGGAAGACAGAGCTTGGGTTGCTCACCTCCATCAGCCCCCGCTCCCCCATCTCAAACACGCCGATCTCGTTGGTGGACCCATATCTGTTCTTCGCCGTCCTGAGGATGCGATAGATGTGCGTCCGCTCCCCCTCGAACTGAAGTACGGTATCCACCATATGCTCCAGCACCTTCGGCCCGGCGATCGTCCCCTCCTTGGTGACATGCCCCACGATAAAGATCGAAATCCCCGTGGTCTTCGCCAGATGCATCAGCACGGCGGTGCATTCCCGCACCTGTCCCACCGAGCCGGGCGCCGACTCGATGGTGGGATTGTACGTGGTCTGGATCGAGTCGATGATCGCCACATCGGGGGAGACGGCGCGGAGGGCGGAGGTGATCAGGTCAAGGTTGGTCTCGGCCATCAGGCGGAGCCCCGGGTTATCGACGCCGAGCCGTTCGGCGCGGAGCTTGATCTGCCTGAGCGATTCCTCGCCGGTCACGTAGAGGATGCTCCTCCCGCCAAGCCCCGCGCACATCTGCGCCATCAGCGTCGATTTTCCCACACCGGGATCACCACCCACCAGGATGATGGAACCGGTCATGATCCCGCCGCCAAGCACGCGATCAAACTCCGCGATGCCGGTGACAATCCTCGCCTCCTCCGCCGCCGTGACCTGATCAAGCGTCATGATATCGGCCGATGTGGCCTCCGAACGGGCGCCCCGGGCCTTCGCCGGGACGGGGGCGGCGGTGGTCTCCTCCACGTAGCTCTCCCACGCGCCGCATTCCGGGCACTTTCCAAGCCATCGCGGGGAGCTGGCCCCGCATTTCTGGCAGACAAATCTTACTCGCTGTTTCGCCATGGTCAATCAAAAGAGTACGTTGAAGTCCGATCCCCGGGGAGAGATCGGTCGTATATCGAACCGGGCCGGGCACGTTTCCCCCACGGCCGTTGTTATAGAACATTCGGATGCCGCCCCCCGCTCCCGTTTCAATCCGCTGGCGGCCAAACGATGAAATCGATTGCACGAGATCCTCCGAATTCACGGGAACGACGTATGAGCACGACGGAGAACGTTCGCCAGGCGTATGAATATTGCCGGAACGTCACGCTGAAATATGCGAAGACCTTCTATTTCGCGTCGATTTTTCTCCCGAAACCGAAGCGCAACGCCTGCTATGCCGTCTACGCCTTCTGCCGCTATATCGATGATCTGATCGATGAGAACGTGGCTTCCGGCTGCGGGCTGGCGGATCGTGAGACGATCGACAGAACGATCGCGCAATGGCGGAACGATCTTGACGCCGTCTACGCCGGACGGAACCTCTCCACCCCCGTGATGCTCGCCTGGGGAGATACGCTCCGCCGGTTCAATATCCGCCGATCCCTCCCCGATGAATTGATCGAGGGGGTGATGACCGATCTCCGCCGGTCGGTCCGGTTCGATACGTTCAGTCAACTGCACGACTACTGCTACAAGGTCGCGTCGGTGGTGGGGCTGATGACAAGCGAAATCTTCGGCTACAGCAATCCCGTTGCGCTGCGCCACGCGGTCGATCTGGGAATCGCCATGCAGCTGACGAATATTCTTCGCGACGTGAACGAGGATTTCAGGAATAATCGCATCTACATCCCGAGCGAGGAGATGGCGCGGTTCGGGCTGGACGATGGGGCGATCGGCGCGCGACGAGTCTGCGATAATTTCCGGCGGATGATGGCATTCCAGGTCGAACGTGCCCACGCCTACTACGAAAGCGCGGATATCGGCATCGCCATGCTGGATGGGGACAGCCGCCTTACCGTAAAGCTGATGAGCCATAATTACCGGCGCATTCTCGGCGTAATCGAACGGAACGGCTACGACGTTTTTTCATGCCGCGCGTCCGTCCCGCTCCACCGGAAGTTGATGACGATTCCGATGTTGTGGTATGCGACGCGGTGACACGTATTCTGTGGGGGCGGGTTTGAAACCCGCCCCGACGCGCGACGAGACGCGACGTTCCGACGTTATAATCCCGCCTCGATCTGCAATGAAAATATCCTCGGCTGGCCGAAATGCGTTCCGCCGAAACTCGACTCAAACTTGTAGAGATACGGCGTATCCAGCACGTTGATCACCGTGGCGCTTATCCGGGCGCGAACTCCGGTCAGCTCCAGCAGATCGATGCCGGCGGCAACATCAAATGTCACGTGCGGCGCCACCGATTTATCGGGCGAACCAGGCTTCTCGGATGCCAGGCTGAGAAGATCGATCACCGCATCCGAATATCCCCTGCGATGAAGCTCCGCGCGCGATGCCGCCGGGTCCAGACCAACTCCCTGCTTATCGGTCAGGTCAAACGGCAGCCCCATATCAAAACGGCCGCCCAGCGTGGCGAAGAAGCCCATCGGCAGATGATAGGTCAGGTTCATCGACGAGGTCAGGATCTGATTGTGCTCGGTCGGGAAGATATCCTCGCCGGCAAACGGATGCGAGTAGTTCTGCCCCTCCTCGCCAAGGATCAGCCCCGCGGCGATCGGCGAGAGGGTGGTATCGTCAGGCTTCAGCCCAAGCGCCACGCCGCTCCCAACCGAGAGGAACCCGGAGAAGTTATTCCAGTCGCGCAGCTCAACACGCAGATCGCCACCGGCAACCAGGCCGTTCCTGAGGTTCACCGGGAAGATGATGCCGGAGTTCCCCAGCTCCACCTTCACGATAAAATCGTCGATCAGCTTTCCGTAGGCGGCCAGATCAAATGTGAGATAATCGTTCAGACGGTATGCCGCCCCAAGCTCGATGTTGTGCGACTTCTCGCTCCTGACCGTGGTGGGGGTTGTCCCCTGCTCGGCCCCCGTCAACTGCTTTGCTTCCAGTGAGCTGGAGACAAGGATATTCTCCACCGGCGCCTGCATCACAATCCGGTTGTAGCTCCCCCGGAGAATCAGATTGTCGTTTACCGCGTAGGTGGCCCCAAGCCTCGGGGAGATGCCCGATTCCTGCTCGATCAGATCGAACATGTCGAACCGAAGCCCGGCACTGATGGTCCATCTATCAAACGTGATCTGGTCCTGCGCGTAGGCGAAATAGCTCTTCCCCTTCTGCTCGCGATCCACCAGGAACGGACGCCCGCCTTTGGTGAGATCGTATGGCTGATAGCGCCGGTCGCCGCCGGAACTGTCGGGGTTTGAGAGAGCCGGGTTGGTGACAGCGAAGGTGAAGAACTCCTTCAATGGATAGACCTCGCCGCCGACCCCGATCTTCGCCGCGTTGGGGGCGGAGAACCAGTCGGTCCGCGCCGAGAACTCGATCTGGCCGCCGGTTGCATCGTTGACGCGATCGGCGCCGATAAAGAGCTTTTCGTTTTCCGCGACCGCTTTCGCGGAATCGGCGGAGCTGGAGATCTGCCGGAGGCCGCCGCTGGTGACAAGCGCGTGGGCGTGCCGGGTATAGCCAAGCACGCTCAGGAAGGAGCTGGGCGTCAGCTCGGCATTCACGCGGACGCCGGCCAGATAATCATCAAGATTCTGCCGCTGGTCCTGCGCCGAGCCGACCTTGCCGTTCGGCACATAATAGGTCGTCTTGTTATAGCCCCCCAGCAGATTCAGATCGATGCCACCGCCAAGCACGGCGTTCACTTTGCCAAAATAATGCTGCGACTCGCCATAATCGTGGAGTGGATCACCCTCGGCAATCGGGTCCAGATAGCGATCGCTCCGGCTGGTTGCTCCGGCAAGGTAGACCGCCACGCGGTCATTGACCGAGCCGCCAAGCTCCAGGCCGAAGTCACGGTTGCCGAACGATCCCATCGAGGCCCGTCCCGTGGCGAACACCGGCCGGTCGAACCCGGATTTCGTCGTCACCGCCAGCACGCCGGCCGTGGCGCGACCGTATTCCGCCGCCAGTCCCCCGGTCTGTATATCCACCGACTTGATGATCCCCGAGCTGAAGAGGCTGGAGTAGACCCGCGTCATATTGCCGGTCACCGGAATGCCGTCGATCACATACTGGAGCTGCGCATCCTCGCCGCGAACATGCAGTCGCCCATCCTCATCCGGCACAACGCCGGGCGTATTCAGAAGCATCGCCTCGATCCCCTTTTCCGGCGTGGGCGTTGGAAGTGATCTGATGGTGGTGGCGGTATAGAACGTGCTCGATCCCATCTTCTCCCTCTCCACCCCCGCCCGCGGCGCCTCCACCGTAAGCCCTGGCGCCGCATACCGTCGCAGGGAATCGATCTCCACCGTCACCGGAATGCTGGAGGAAACAGTAACCCACCGCTCCGCCACCACCACGGTGCCGAGCAGCACATCCAGCCGATAGTGGGCAAACGGAACATCGCGCAGCGCAAACGAGCCATCCTGGCCGGGATGAGCCTCAATCACCGTGGTCCCCGATGATACCTCCCGGAGGAGTATCCGCATCGATTCCCCGCGCTCAATCGGCTCACGAATCCTTCCCAGGATGGCGCCGACCGATTGCTGTGCCTGCGCGGACTCGACCATGAAGACCGTGGCGAATGCCGCCGCGATCATGACGTCCCGGAAACGGAAGGGGGGGATGAAGCCAAAGCGGCAACTGGAAACGGGTGTAGTACTGTTCATGAATTACGGAGTCCGAAATTATTCCAACATCAGGCTGGGTTAAATTGGGGCGCGCGGATGAAACGAACAAACAGGCCATCGCAAGGGGTGATGACCGGCCGCGCCGGGAAGAGGGGCACGAGGATAAGGCCATTCCGCCGGGACTCCAACCGACCGATAGCATCATCCACGAACACCGGATAGCAATCTGCTTACTCTATTTTGCAGAGGCTTTTGCCGCAGATGCCGTTGCCACGTATCGTGGTAATGCACCGCGCCGCCGCCATATCACACTGGCCGCATGTTTCGCAGGTTACCAGGATGCCGAGATTCTCCAGTTCCCGGAGAATGATCCGCTCGGCCTCCGCGGAAATACCATCAACGATAACACCGCTCAGGTCCATAGTTCTCAATACGTTGGTTTGCGTTTCGGATTCTCCGCCACCGATGCCGTTCCGGGGCACTTTTATCGGCCCTGGCAGGCTGTTGAATTACTTCAAAGACACAGACTGTTCAACAACGGTCAGATGCACGGCGGCCGAACCTGAGCGAATGAGGCGTCCTTCCGGACGCAGCAGTGAGCGATGTCGGGGGACGTTTGA
>JBDSJW010000101.1:0-17778 GCA_039917235.1 Kapaibacterium sp. (SeqCode)
ACTATCCGCGGATATCGGTTGATTCCGCCATCAGGCGAGAGATTACTTCTTCACCTCGACGGCGACCAGGTTGGTGGAACCACCGGGGCTCTTAACCTGAAGAAGAAGGATCTGGCCCGACTGCGTGTTGTCCACCATCTGCTGGAACTCGGCCGGCGACGACACTGGCTTCCTGTTCACCGAGAGGACCACATCGCCACGACGGAGCCCCTGGTTCATCGCCTCGCCGTACATATCGACGCTTCCCACAACCACTCCCGACTCCACCGCGACGCTCTTGCGGGTTGCGTTATCGAGCGGGCGAACTTCCATGCCAAGCTCGGCCAGCTTTGTGTTCCGCTGGGTATCGCGCTGAATGCGCTGATCGTCAGTGTTGCTGGTCGGCTCGATCACCTTCTCATTCTCATCGCGCGCCTTCAGCTTCACCGATTTCTCGATGATGGCTCCATCGCGGAACACCTTCAGCTTCACATCCTGTCCCGCATGCTTCTGCGCGACGATGCTCTGGAGATGGTTCGATGTGGTAACCTTCTGCCCATCGACTTCAAGGATCACATCGTTCGGCTTCAGCCCCGCCTGCTCCCCCGCGCCGGAACGAACCAGCTCGCGAACCAGCACTCCCTGTCCCTGCGGCACGCCAAGCCCCTTGGCAAGCTTCGCGTCCAGGTTGGCGATCTTCACGCCGATATAGCCGCGATTGACATGACCATTATCGATAAGATCCTGAGCCACGGAGCGCGCCAGATTCACCGGAATCGCGAAGCCGTAGCCCTGATAATATCCGGTGCGCGTCGCAATGGCGCTGTTGATGCCGATCAGCGCGCCGTTCAGGTTAAAGAGGCCACCGCCGGAATTCCCCGGGTTAATGGCCGCGTCGGTCTGAATAAAGTCCTCAATGCCGTATCCCTCACGGTCGCGGTTCAGGTTGAGCTGCCCGCGTCCGAGCGCGGAGACGATCCCCTGCGTAACCGTATAGTTCAGGCCAAGCGGGTTGCCGACCGCCAGAACGAGCTGGCCGACCTGAAGCTCCTCACTGTTGCCGAACGCGGCGGTCGGAAGATCGGTGGCGACAATCTTGATCACGGCGAGATCGGTAAGCGAATCGCGGCCGATCAACTTGGCGTCGAAATGACGACCGTCATTCAGATCCACCTCGATGCTCCCCGTTCCAGCTTCCACCACATGATTGTTCGTAAGGATATATCCGTCCGGGGTGATCACCACGCCGGAGCCAGAACCGCGCTGCGGAGCGCGATCGCGGAACTGCTTGAACATCTCGAAAGGATCGGACGATCCCCCCTCCTCATCAGGATCATCCCCCTCGTCGTTGTTCATCGCGGCCGAGGCCTTCGAGGTAACGACGATACTGACAACCTCCGGGGTAACCGCCTTGCTGACCGCCACAAAGGCATCGTTCAGGGTTTTCACTTCATTGGACATGGCAACCGGCGGGTTATCCACGCCGAGCTTAACGCCGTTGGGACCGGCAAAGCCGAACGGGGTCTTCCCCCAGTCCGTAGCCAGAAGCACACCGATCGCGACGCACATCGCCATCAGCGTGCCGACAATGAAAAGTTGCTTCTTCGACATTGTATGCTCCTTCCTGAGAAGACGTGAAATTGATTAGTGACTACAAAGAGATGTCGTGCGATACACACTGGTGGCAAAGCGATGGGTGAATGTCGAGTAAACAACAAGGAGTGACGAACCGAGAGGGTTCTACCATCGCATCACCGGGAATTATCCCTTTCACACAGTAATTATTGAGCCAATCCTACGCGAGCAAACTTAGAGAGGTTGCATGATAAACTCGTGAAATTTCAACGGGCTCTGCTCATGCCGACGGCACTATATCATCAAGAACCTTGGCGCTGATTCCGCGCACTTTCAATCTGCGAAGCCCCTCCACATGAAAGCGGATAAAGGCGTTGAGCGCATCCCCCAGTTCAGTGACCGATCGTTCTTCCGGACGCAACACCGCCGCTTCCGTAACATTTGCCGCGCTCAACGCGCAGAGAAGATCGAAGGCGGGAGCGGAAAGAGTTCTATACGAGCCGACTTCCCGATGTTCGGCACAGAGAGGCGCGCCGATGGAAATGCTGTAGGGAACCGGCAGTCGCTCACGAACAATAGGCTCATCGCAGACACCGCAATCATCGGTGCGGATGGCGTATCCAAGGATAGTGGCAAGGCGGATCAGAAACCAGAGCACCACGCTCTGCTCGCTCGACTGCGGATCGTTCAACGTCCGGAGCGCGGCCAGGAGTGCTTCGAAGAGAGGCTCATTCCGGTCTTCATCGTGCATCGCGGCTTCCACGATCTCGACGATCGCCATGCCGGCGGAAAGACGTTCCAGGCTGCTGCTTAGGACGTTGAACCGTTCGAGCGGTTCCGCGATGGAGAGGTTATGGAGATCGCGCCCTTCCTTTCTATACACGATGGTGGAAAGAAAGGCCATCGGCTGAAGCGCGGAGCCATACTTGCTTTTCGGCCTCACCACGCCACGAGCAACCACGCTCATCTTTCCATGCTCTCTGGTATAGAGCGTCACGATTTTGCTGGATTCCCTGAATTTTCGAGTGCGCAGCACGATCGAGTCGGTCTTGACGATCACCGGCTACCCTCTCCTGCGCATGCGGCGCTCGCGCGAGCCTTCGACGCGAACCGGGCGCAGTTCAGCCCTGGCGGCCGCCGCGCGGGCGATCACAACCGCCACCATCACCGAAACACCGGAGGCCAGGACAAGAAGTAATTCATTCATGATTGGGCAGAAAAATAATTCTGAAAATTCGGACCCGGATGCAATGGGCCTCCACCTGATGGCCGAGGCCCGACCATATGTACTACCGTGGAGACTCCATCGATATGCCGAACTAACGACGGCTTATGAATGGGTCTAGTTTAGCGTGAAAGCCCCGGCCGATCAATGAAATTTCAGCGGCGTCCCTTTTTCCTGAAGAGCATGCCGTCGGCCATCAGATGGCTGAGATAGCCGGCCACCGCGCCAAGATAATACGGCAGCCCGACCGTGGTGGCCGACTTTGCCATCAGCATGGGACCGGCGAGGATCGGCAGGGGGATAAGGATCATCGCCCATATCGTATGGGTCCATCCACGATGCCGGCTGAGGATTGGAATCAGCGCCAGAAAGCCAAGGAGCGCTGCCCCCTCGTACTGTTTAGCCACAAGGAGAACAAGATCAAAGAGAAAGAAGAGCCGGTAGAAGAGCATCTGTCCCTTGCTCTTGATGTCGATATCGGGAAAGAGCGCGAAGAGCACCGCAAGCCAGACGATTGCCGCCCCCTTGACCAGTTTCTCCGACACCGGCATCGCAATGGCGACCGATGTGAAGCTCAACCCGATGACCAGCAGCAGCCCAAAAAGAACCGCCGTGGAGATGTGCCCGCGATAACCCGACATAATGAGCGAAATTTAGCGATACGCCGATAATTTTCGCTCGTTTCATCCCTCCCCCGTCACGGATTTTCTTTATCCGTGACCTGCATCCGGAACATGGCATCAATCATATATACGAAATGACTATCTGCCCGGACTTGATGTGACGTGTTGGTTTTATTGTGCAATAACGGTAGGTTGGGATATCCACGCCCCGGCCGGAGCGATGGGCACATCGATGATATCAATCTATCCCCATGATCGAAGATTCATTCAAACCGCTGAAGCTGACATTGAAGGAACTCGTGGATCACTACGAGGGATTTCTTAAGGAATGCGAACGGAAAAGCCCGGAAACACGCGGCACCTACCAGCGCGCGCTCCGCGATTTCATCAAGTGGTTCCCCATCGATAAGCGGTTTCAATTCCGCGTCCGCGATGTGGAACGCTATAAACGGCACCTCGTCGAGAAGAAAAAACTTCAGAATGTCTCGGTCGCCACCTACATGACGGCGCTGCGACGGTTTGTGCAGTATCTCATCGATATCAAACTGCTGGACGCCAACCCCGCAAAACGGGTGGTCGGCGGCCGACGCCCCTCCCGGCACTCCCGGACGTTTCTCAGCTACGAGGAGCTGGAGCTGCTTCTTACATCAGTGGATCGTACCTCGGTGCAGGGGACCCGCGATTTCGCGATCATCTGGTCGATGCTCGGCTGCGCCCTCTCGGAACATGAATGCCTCCTGGCCGATGTCGGCGATATCCGCCAGCTCGCCACCGGCGAATGGGTGATGAACGTCCAGGGGAAGGGGAGAAAATCCAAGGATGAGGTGGCGTCGATCCCCGTGGAAATGCGCGAGGCGCTGGACGATTATCTCAACCGGAGGTTCGGCGCCGAGGCGCGGGTGGAGAGCGCTCCCCTGTTTGCCAGCATGAGCAACCGGACGCAGGGGGGCCGCATGACATCGCGCGGGATCAGGGAGGCGGTAAACCGATGGCTGAAATCAAGCGGCGTGAAAGGGGATCGCGACCGGCGACTGACGCCGTTTTCGCTCCGGCATACGGCCGGGCTGATTCTGGTGGATAACGGCGCCACGATCGAGGAGGTGATGCGGCGGATGCGGATTGAATGGCAGCCGACGGCGCAGCTTTACTTCAAGATTCGTGGAAAGCTCGGAACAAACGCAAACGCGGTCCCCGTTGAGGAGAACTAGAGGAAATGGTTGAGATTTTTACGGTTTCCTCCGGCGGAGGATTGCGGACAATCGGGATCGACGAGCTGCGGAAAATCGTGGTGGCGGAGCATTCAGGGGAGAATGCGCCGGTGATATGGGTTGATATGAACAACCCGACAAGCGACGAGGAGGATCGTATCCTGGGGGATATCCTCTCCTTTCACCCGCTGGCAATTCTCGACTGCCGCGCGGAACGATTAACGCCCAGGCGCGGCGATCACCTGCCGAAGGTTGAGGATTATAGCACCTATCTCTTCTCGATCATCAATCCGATCGAGCTGGCGGAGCCCGACCCGGATACCGGCGTGGATCAGATCGTCACGTTTCAGCTTAACGCGTTTCTCTCCAGCAGGATGATCGTCACGCATCACTACGAGCCATCCCACGCGGTAAGCAACGCCCTGTCGATGTGCTCCAAGAACCCGGCGCATCTGGAGCGCGGCCCCGACTACATTTATCATATGATCCTCGATGATATCGTGGATGATATCTCGCCGATCCTGGACAGGTTCGATGAGGTGATCGACACGCTGGAGGATGATATCTTCAGCCGCAAATCATCCAACACGCTGGAGCGCATCCTCGGGATGAAACGGCAGGTGTTCAAGCTCCGGCGGATTACCACCTATCAGCGGGAGATGGTTCACAGGCTGGCGCGCGGGGAGTTCGATCTGATCACCGAGAAGGAAGTGGCCTACTACCGAAATGTGTTCGACCATCTTGTTCGCGCGGCGGAGCTGGCGGAATCGTACCGGGATGTGCTGACCGGCATGCTCGACGCATATCTGTCGATGACATCCAACCGGATGAATGAGATTATGAAAGTGCTGGCGGTGATCTCCACATTTTTCCTCCCCCTCACCTTTATCGCCGGTGTCTATGGGATGAACTTCAACACGGCCCGATCCCCCTATAATTTGCCGGAGCTGAACTGGTTCTTCGGCTATCCGTTTGCCTGGGGGGTGATGATCCTGGTATCGCTTGGGATGTTTATCTACTTCAAACGGAAGGGATGGATGTAACCCTCCCTACCAGCCATACCCAAGATCGAGCGTAAGGCTGGGCGACGCGCCGAACGCGTCCTTCAGGACCGGACGGCTATCGCCGTTGCCCAAAATCACCCTGGCGCCGATCCCCAGCCCCACGCCGAAGTGCTGGCTGACAAACCACTGCCACCCCATCATCCCGCTTACCAACACCCCTGTCGTCAGATCCCCATCGGAAAGGCCGATCTGCTGGATGCCGATGCTGGGGCTGTAATAGAATCGCGAAAGCGATTTTGCCGCCGGATAGTAGCGATAGGAAATCCCGTAGCCATATCCCTTGATCTGCTTGGATCCGACCGGATGATAGAGATATCCCAGGTAGGCGCCGATGCCGTGCGACTCCCCGAGCGCGTGGAAATAGCTCAGGTTCACGAAATCCAGAGCCAGCCCCCCCAGGTTTCCCGCCACGGAATTCTGGGGGATGACCTTCAACTCGGTGTAGGTCGTGGTCTTCTGTGCCCGGGCGGAGATTGCCGCCGCAAAAAGTATCAGTACTGTCGTAATGTATCGCTGCATGATGGCCTACTAAGCAATAATCGGGCCTTCGGAGAAATAAGGTTCTCGCGATGCCGCAAAAAAGGAAAGCCAGCAACGCTGCTGGCTTTCGTGTTCGTCGGAGCGGCGGGATTTGAACCCACGACCCCTTCCACCCCAAGGAAGTGCGCTACCGGGCTGCGCTACGCTCCGAACTTGATACATTATCCGTTCCGATAGTCTCCCGCTCAATCGAGCCGGCTCCGGAGATCCGTCAGAATGGTTCTGAGGCTTCGGAGAGCGTCGTCCAGCGAGACGGCTTCAGAAACCGTTTCCGGCTTCTCCTCCGCTCCACCCTTCATCACCTGGCCGTTCTCCACCACCAGACCGTTGAGCACCTGCCTGGCCCCCTCAATCGTGTAGCGATCCTCACGGGTTAACCGCTTGATCTGCTTCACGACATCGATGTCCTTCTCCGTATAGATGCGGTTTCCCGCCCTATTCTTCTGGGGACGTAATTGTTCAAATTCCGTTTCCCAGTAACGAAGGACGTACTGCTCTAATCCCAGCATTCTACTAACCTCGCTGATCGAGTAGTAGAGTTTCTTGATCTGCAAGTCCTTCATTCAGCATGTGGGCTACTTCAAGAGAAGAAGTCACAACTTACACAAAAGACTGTCCTGGTTGCAAGGAACCAGTTAAAATAGTGCAGCTGCTCACAAAAGTCCGGTTCTATTCAACCACTTTATCAGCGCTGGTCGTGGCACGTCCCACCGAATAATAGGTAAAATGCTTTGCCGCCACCTCGGCCGTGTTGAAGAGATTGCGACCGTCGAAGATGACATGATTGTTCAGGCACTCGCGCAATCGCTCGAAATCCGGGTTGCGGAACTCATTCCACTCGGTCAGGATCACAAGCGCGTCGGCATTGCGGACCGTCTCGTACATCCCGGCGCCGTAGGTGACGTTACGACCGTACTTCCTGCGCGCCCCCTCCATCGCCTCGGGATCGTAGGCGACGACTTCGGCGCCGGCGGCAAGGAGCTGATCGATGATCACAAACGCCGGCGATTCCCGGACATCGTCGGTGTTGGCCTTGTAGGCAAGCCCCCACACGGCGAAACGAAGCCCCGTCAGATTGCCGAAATGCGCCCGGATCTTCTCGAAGAACCTGACCGGCTGTTCCTTGTTGACCCGTTCCACCGACTCGATAACCTGAAGCGTGGTGCTGTTGTCGGACGCGCTCTTCAGGATTGCCCGAACATCCTTCGGGAAGCAGCTGCCGCCGTAGCCGACGCTGGGATAGAGATATTTCTTGCCGATGCGGGAGTCGGAGCCGATAGCCGCGCGAACGTCGTCGATGTTGGCGCCCACCTGCTCGCAGAAATTCGCCATCTCGTTGATAAAGGAGATTCGCATCGCCACAAAGGAGTTGGCGGCATACTTGGCGATCTCGGCGCTCCGCTCGGAGATCACGAAGATCGGGTTGCCGCTCCGCACATACGGCTCGTACAGCTCCCGCATAATCTCCTCCGCCCGCTTGGACTGCGTGCCGATCACCACCCGCTCCGGCCGCATGAAATCCTCCACGGCATATCCCTCACGCAGGAACTCCGGGTTGGAGACCACATCGAAATCAGCGCTGGGAGCATTGCGGCGGATTGTGTCGCGCACCAGCTCGCTGGTTCCGACCGGCACGGTGCTCTTATCCACCACCGCCTTGTATCCGGCCGATGGGTTGTTATGGAGAATTGTTCCGATCTGCTCGGCAACGCCCAGGATATACTTCAGGTCGGCCGAACCATCCTCACCCGGCGGGGTCGGCAGGCAGAGGAAGATCACATCGGAGGCCAGCACGGAGCGTTCAAGATCGAGCGTGAACTTGATACGCCGCTCGCGGATATTGCGCGCAAGAAGGATATCAAGCCCCGGCTCGTAGATCGGGATCTCGCCGCGCTCCAGCATGTCGATCTTCTTATGATCGATATCGACGCAGTTGACCTGGCACCCACTCTCGGCGAAACAGGTTCCGGTAACTAATCCAACATAACCGGTACCGATAACTGCAATGGTATAGGGCATATCGTTAGAGGGTTCTTAGAATTCGTGTTCGCCGGCGTCCACGTTCCGGGCCAGCAGGGTTGAGGTCATGAAATAGGTGACCGTGAGAAATGTCGCGAAGAGGAGCGTGACGCCGATGCTCCTCAGTGAGGAGAACGGGTTGAGGATCTGGCTGAGCACCGATTGGGAAAGCGCCGCCGGGTTTGTCAGAATATCCCAGCTGTTCCAGCGTTCGAAACGGCCAAGATAGACACCGTAGCTGCTCAGGCATAACACCGCCAGCGCAAATATCCATCCCGTCAGCTTTCCGAAGCGGTTCCGCACAAGGCTCTGCATCATCCGCAGCGAGATCAGCCCCATCGTCAGCCCGGTCCAGGCAAACAGGGCGATCATGATCGCGTCGAACCAGAGCGGCGCGCTGACCGTGGTGCGAAGGTGGATAAAATCGGTGACGATATAGGGGGCATTTGGAAAGAACGCAAGCCATGCAAGGCCGGCGATAGCCGTGACAACCCGCGAGCGGTTGTGGATATTGAACCGGTACAGGCTGAATGAGATAAGGAACGGAACCCAGGCCAGAAGCAGATTCCAGAGGAGAAACGCGTAGGTCATCCTCCCGGTGAAGTAGATCCGTCCGGCCACCATCATCGCGCTGGCGAACGAGGCGAAGGCGAGCGCGCAGAAGGTAGCCACCGCCCGCTGGCGATAGAGCGCCCGGGTCCGCTCGACGATCGAAATAAGCTGCAAACGGGTTGTTCCCATGAAAGATTTCTGCTGAAAATAGAATCGGGCTGGGCTGATGGATCAGCTCTTCCGCGCGAACTGCTCGGCGGCCAGCCCCCGCGCCACATCCTCCATCCGCGCCAGCACTTCGTGCAGCGGAAGAGCACGCTCACGCGCGATCCGGCGAGCCTCGTCGAACTCCGGCGCGATCCGTAGACCGTCCACCGTGATGATCCGTTTCATCCGAAGCGGCCCGAATTCCGATGGAACGACGATTTCCTCGCGCGGAAGTTTGCGACGGGTTGTCTCACGGAAACGGACGCCGATGGTTGTGGTTTCACGGTAGATCACTTTTGTCAGCTCATCCACCGCTCCGGCCGGCGCAATCACCGTCAGAACCATCCCCGGCCTCCCCTTCTTCATGATCACCGGCGAAAGGTAGGCATCGAATGCTCCCGACTCCAGGATGCGCTCAAGCACATACGGATAAACCTGTGGATTCATGTCGTCGATGTTCGATTCTATCACCGTCACCACATCATGCTCCTCCTCCCCAACAAGCTCGCCGATCACCACACGGATCAGATTTGGACGATCCGGCAGCTCCCGCGTTCCGGCCCCGAAGCCGATCCGCTCCACCTGCATCCGCTCCGATGCCAGGGTTCCGCTGGAAAGCGCCTTGATAATCCCCGCCCCGGTCGGCGTGGTAAGCTCGAATGGAATGGAGGTGAACGTTACCGGATGCCCCTTCAGGATCTCCAGCGTCGCCGGGGCTGGCAGCGGCATCACCCCGTGCTGCGTCCTGATCATCCCGCCGGTCCCCAGGGGAACGGGGGATGAGTAGACCTCCTCAATCCCCAGATGATCCAGACAAAGAGCCACCGCCACGATATCGGCAATCGAATCCAGCGCCCCAACTTCGTGGAAATGAACGTCATCCACGGTCATGTTGTGGATGCGCCCCTCGCCGATCGCAATCGCCCGGAAAATCGCCTTGGCCCTGGCCTGCACGCTCTCCGGCAGCGTGCTCCGCTCTATCATCTCCACAATCGACCGATAGGAACGATGCTCGTGATCGTGATGATGGCCGTGATCGTGTTTGTGACCATGCTCGTGATCATGATCTTTTTCCTCATGATGCTCATGGTCGTGGTCATGAGGATGATCATGGTCATGGTCATGACCGTGCTTGTGATCATGATCGTGTCCATGGTCATGACCGTGCTTGTGATCATGATCGTGTCCATGGTCGTGTTCGGCATGCGGCACGATCTGATCGACCGGAGCCCCCTCCGGGGTCATGACATCGAACTTCGTTGCATGAATCTGGCTGCGGATGATTGACCGGGTGGAAATCTGGAGGCGCGTGCCATCCAGCCCGAGTTTCGCCAGCCCCTCCTCCACAACGCGGAGCGGGACGCCGGCATCCAGCAGGGCGCCAACGGCCATATCACCGCTGATGCCTGAAAAGCAATCGAAGTAAGCGATCTTCATGATGCAGGGAATCCATTAATGAGCTGCAAAGATAGAGATTTGATCGGAGCGCATTCAGGAGATTTGCGCATCCGGAGCTTTCTCCCCCCCCGGCCCCATCCCCTCGGGGAGAAGCCCGCGTTGCCGCAGTACCCCCAGAATCCTTCCGGTGGCCCCAATCCTCTCCTCCACCACGGCGCGGGAGATGGCACCAATCCTCCGCGCCTCATTCCCCCGCAAAAGATCACTGATTCTCCCGGCCAGATCATCACCATCGGCCATCACCCCAAGCGAACCGGCAGCGGCCATCAGGACGGCATCGCGTGAGCGACCGATTCCCGGCCCGCTCAGCACCGGAACGCCGTAGGCCGCCGGCTCCAGCACACTATGCACCCCATCGCCAAACCCGCCCCCCACATATGCGATATCCCCGATACGGTAAAGCGCCGCCAGAATCCCCGTCCGATCAACGATAACGGCGCCGGGGGGAGTTTCGGCACCATCACGTTCCAGTCGCGTGAGCGTTACGCTTCCGGGAAACGCGTCGAGGAGCGAGGCGACATGCTTTTCGGTGGGCTCGTGCGGGACGATGATCATGAGCAGATCCTTCAGACCGGAGAGCGATCGGAGATATTCCTCATCACGGGGCCATGTGCTTCCGGCAACCAGAATCCTCCGCCCCGCCCGGACGGTGGCGGAGAATACGCCAACATCGGCAACGGCGGCGGCACGCGCCAGCACGCGATCGTAGCGGGTATCGCCGGCAACAGCCAGCGGAACATCGGGGACAAGTCGCCGGAACGCAACGGCGTCCTCCTCCCCCACGGCGCAGATTAGGGAGAGATGCCGGTAGAGATCCGTGAAGAAATCGCGAAGCAGAGGTCTGAGCCGCGCGGAGTTCTCACGAAGCACGCCGCAGACTAACGCAACGGGAACGCCGCGCCGCGCCGCTTCCAGAAGGAATTCCGGCCAGAGATCGTAGCGGATAACGATCACCAAATCGGCGGCGATCCGATCGTGAAAATCGCGCATCTCCGCCGGCCTGTCCCACGGCAGATAACACGCGCCGTCGATGGCGGAATATCCCCCCTGCTGTTCGAATCCACTCGGAGAAAAAAAGGAAGCGGTGATGCGATACTTCCCCCCGTCCGCGCGCAATGCCTCGATAATCGGCTTCGCCTGCTCGAACTCCCCGACGGAAGCCGCGTGAAAATGAATTGCGAACTCCCCCGGTTCCCGCGCGCGCAGATCCGAAAGCTGCTCCCGCCACCCCGTCCGCCCCGCATTCCCCCGCCTCCCCTTATCGCTGGCGGCCCCTGCTCCGCCGGCGGCAAGCCGGAAGAGCGGGTAGAGAACCGATCGGTAAAGGAAGCGCCACAATGTCGATAAGGGTTTATAATGGAAAGCCCGGATGGGTTTCCTGGAAATGCGTTGGCGGGGGAAAAGACGTGGGACTACATCCAGATCTCGTGCTTGGTTCGCCGGGTCATCAGCGTATAGGTTGCCTCGCGCGGGTCCTTCTCCTGGAACAGGACGCTGTAGACCTCATTGATGATCGGCGTCTCCACGCCATGCCGGGCGGCAAGCTGGAAGGCGGATTCGGTGGTGGTAACGCCCTCGGCCACCATGTTCATCTCCGCCATTATCTCCGGCAGCTTCCGTCCCCGGCCTATCTGCTCCCCCACGAACCTGTTGCGGCTATGCCGGCTGGTGCAGGTTACCACAAGATCGCCAAGCCCCGAAAGCCCGCTGAAGGTCTGTGGATCGGCGCCGAGGATGGCACCCAGCCTGGTGATTTCCGCCAGGCCGCGCGTGATCAGCGCCGCCTTCGTATTGTCGCCAAGGTTCAGCCCGTCCAGAATGCCGGCGCAGACGGCGATAACGTTCTTCAGGGAGCCCCCCAGTTCCACGCCGAGGAGATCGTTACTCTTGTACACCCGGAACGATTCGGATGTAAAAAGATCCTGCACCTGCTCCGCCACATCCAGCGATCCCCCGGCCGCAACCACCAGCGTGGGAATCCCGGTCGCCACCTCCTCGGCATGGCTTGGCCCGGAAAGGCAGACAAAACGTTCGGTCGCAATCCCGTGCGTCTCCGCCAGAAGCTGGCTGATAAGCAGCAGCGACCCCCGCTCAATCCCCTTGGAGATGTTCACGACGGTTACCCCCGCCAGAGCATCGGCGGGGATGGTTGCCATGGAGTTGCGGATGAACTGCGTGGGGGTGGCGATCACCACGACCGGCGCAACGGCGACATGCGCCGGCTCGTCGACGATCGTAATCGAATCGGGAAATGGAGTATCGGGAAGATAGAGCCTGTTCTCGCGGTCATCACGAAGCAGCCGGCGCTGTTCGGCGCCGTGAGCCCAGAGAAGGACTTCGTTGCCGAGCCGGGCAAGATGTACCGCCAGGGTGGTCCCCCAGCTTCCCGCGCCAATAAATCCAACGACCATGCGGGCTATCGATGAAAAATTCTGAACTTGTTGAATCGGTTCTCCCGCCCTTCGGCCAGCCGGCGGATATTGGCGCGATGAGAGAAGATGATAAGCGCGGCCAGGCCGATGCAGAAGAGGATAAGCGTGTGATATCCCTCGATATCCACATGGAAGATGTTATAGCGGACCACCATCGTGGTGGGAAGCGCCACAGCGGCGATCATCGAGGCCAGCGAGACATAACCCGAGGCCGAAACCACCAGCAGGAAGATCCCGACCGCCACCGCCAGCTCCACCGGCGCGATGCCGATCAGCATCCCAAGCGCCGTGTTGATCCCCTTTCCCCCCTTGAAGCCCGCGAACGCCGTCCAGATATGCCCGATCACCGCCGCCACCCCCGCAATCGTCTTGACAACGGTGATATCCTCGAAGCCGGTGGCATTCGGAAAGGGCAACACCCCATGAAACACCTTTACCGCAACGGCGACGGCGGCCACCCCCTTCAGAATATCGAGAAGCTGGACGGCCACGCCGGCCTTCCATCCCAGCACCCTGAAGGTGTTGGTGCTCCCCATGTTTCCACTCCCCTTCTTCCTGATATCAAAACCGAAAAAGACCTGGCTGACGATGACGGCAGAAGGGATGGAGCCGAGAAGATAACCAATGAGGACAATGAGGAGGATTTCCATGGAGCCGATTTGAGCATGTCCTCCAGATCACCCGCCGAGCGATAGCCCGATGCGATGCTGGAGAGAGGGAGACGAGTCAACGTATAAAATACCGAACTGGATGCTTTGAACAATCTGTTTGTAAAAAGATTATACCCCGCACCAATGGGTATCCCGATTGCTCGGTAAATTCGCGTACGTTCGCAGACGATCATATCGCAGTAACCGTGCCGGGACAGGATCGAAAGGATCACACTCCCCCCTTTCAGGTCACTTCGAGCGATCGAACGGGAAACATATTCAATCGACAGCGATCAGGAGGGGCTTGGAGATGGCAAAAGCTGATTCGGCCGATATACATGGCGCAACCAGGGCACGCCTTCATGAGATTGATAACGAGCTTGCACAGCTCCAGGAGAAACGGAGCGAACTCAAAGCCCAGTGGCAACTGGAAAAGGAGCTGATCGGCTCCATCCGCTCCATGAAAAGCCAGATCGAGGAGTTCAGGACGGAGGCCGCCACCTACGAGCGCCAGGGAGATCTGGGAAAGGTTGCCGAGATCCGCTACGGTAAAATCACCGCACTGGAACGGCAGATCGCCGAGACGAATACGAAACTGGAGGCGGCCCAGCGCGGCAAGCGAATGCTGAAGGAGGAAGTGGATGCCGATGATATCGCCGAGGTGGTCTCCAAATGGACCGGCATCCCCATCAACCGCATGCTGGAATCGGAACGGACCAAGCTGGTGCGGATGGAGGATCGCCTCCACGACCGGATCATCGGGCAGGATGAGGCGGTGACGGCGGTGGCAAACGCGATACGGAGATCGCGCGCCGGCCTTCAGGACCAGAACAGGCCGATCGGCTCGTTTATCTTCCTCGGCACCACCGGCGTCGGCAAGACCGAGCTTGCACGCGCCCTGGCGGAATTCCTCTTCGACGATGAAAAGGCGATGGTCAGAATCGATATGTCGGAGTACATGGAGAAATTCTCCGTGTCGCGGCTGATGGGGGCTCCTCCCGGCTATGTGGGCTACGAGGAAGGGGGACAGTTGACCGAGGCGGTTCGCCGCAGGCCGTATTCGGTGGTGCTGCTGGATGAGATCGAAAAGGCGCACCCGGAGGTCTTCAACATCCTCCTTCAGGTGCTGGACGAGGGAAGGCTGACCGACAGCCAGGGGCATGTGGTGAGCTTCAGGAACACGATCATCATCATGACATCGAACCTTGGCTCCAATCTGATTCAGGAGCGCCTGACGACGATGACACCGGAGAACCGGGAATCGACGATGGGGGAGCTTCGCCAGCAGCTGATCGATATGCTCCGTCAGCAGCTTCGCCCGGAATTTCTGAACCGCGTGGATGATATTATCGTCTTCAAACCGCTGACCGAGGAGGAAATCCGGCAGATCGTCGATATCCAGACCGATCGGGTGGCGCGACTGATGAAGGCGAACGGAAACGGCTTCGATATCACCGATGAGGCAAAGGACTGGATAGCAAAGCTGGGCTACGATATCGCCTACGGAGCCCGGCCGCTGAAACGGGTGATCCAGCGGCACCTGGTCAATCCCCTCTCCACGATGCTGCTGGAGGGAGATTTCTCCGCGGGAGATACGGTCCACGTAATCCTGAACGAGCAGGGTCTGATCGATTTCGTCGCCGAGAAGGAGTGATTGTCCGCCGCGATCGCGCGGTCAGATCGTGACTTTCGTTGCAAGCCGGAGGGCGAAATCAATCCGCCGCCGGTCGGCGAAGAAGAGGCTTGTGATCTCCGATGAGCCCAGATCAACCGTCAGCCAGCGAAACGGGCGCAGGCCGACTCCAAGCGCCATCGCCGCGCCGATTCTCCCGCCGAACTGCGCTCCGGTTCTGATAATGAAGCCCGGCGTGGGCCGCCACTCCGCGCCGAACGAATAGCG
The DNA here is from genome assembly GCA_039917235.1 of Kapaibacterium sp. (SeqCode). Classification (GTDB taxonomy): domain Bacteria; phylum Bacteroidota; class Ignavibacteria; order OLB7; family OLB7; genus JAFDZV01. The sequence continues at coordinate 15,433 of JBDSJW010000101.1, forward strand.
CGTATTCCGCTCGCCGCCGATCGCATGGTTCATGTCGAACGCGGTCTCGAACGAGGTGAGAAGATCGCCGGGGATATCGGGAAGGAACGCAGTGATATCGGCCCCAAGGCCGAGCCGCAGCGTGGTTGGCAGTTGTGTCCGGAATGCGCCGATCGTATCCAGCTTCGCCTCGTAGCGGTAGATATCCTTGTTGGAGATGCCACCGAGCTGGTTGGTGACCGTATCATGGATATTTACGTAGTTCCGTTCGCGGTTCTTTCCAGCCCACTTCAGCGATCCGATTCCGTCGATATCGATCCCAAACAGAAGAGCGTCGCGGGTGCCGCGATCGGAGATCTTGATCTGCTGCGCTTCAAGCGGGTTTCCGGTGATCTCCAGATCGGAGATATTCGCCTTCCGCAGCACGACCATCGCCAGACCAAATCCCCCCTCCCATCCCGAGCCGGCCGCGATCTTGCTGTTCAGAAGTCCCGAGTTGAGAAGCGCGTCCGATGGGCTGAAGGTGGGATCGATCGGCTCGGAACTACGGAACGTGTAATGCCCATCCACCTGGATGCTCTGGTAGGGAACGCCGTTACGCTGCGGAAGCACCTGCGTCGTTACTCTGCTCTTTGGATCAACGTCGAAGTGGACGATTCCCTCCACATACGCCATGCTCATCCCGACGCCGAACGTCGGGAACCAGGTTGACTTCTTCGGGTCGCTGTTGATCCGCTCCCAGGAGCTCGCCAGCACGACTGTGAGGCTTCGCGTCCATTCTCCCCCTATCTCGGGATCGCGGAATAACTGATCCTTGTTGAAGAGGTCATTGCTGCCACTTCCAAGCACGCCGGTCCGGAAATCCTCCGGGAAGCTCATCTGGGCGCGGACACGGTGGGTGTAATGCACGCCAAGCGCACCGATACGGGGTGCCCGAATCCTCAGCGCGAACAGATCGACCGCGGCATCGGCGGAAAGCCTGCCTTCCTCCAGCAGCGATGAAATCCTGAGACGATCGGCATCGGTGAAGATGGCGCTGTCCTTCTTGTCGAAAACGAAATTAAGGTCGCCGGAGTTGAGATAGGTGGAGCCGGCGGAGCCGCCGACCGGCAGCACGGAGACATCAACCTCCACATGCTGGTTGCTGTCGTATCGCCCAAGCTCATCCAGCCCAAGCGCGCCGATGCTGGAGGAGAGCGCCGAAAGCCCGCGAGCGGTGGCAACGGATGCCTTCCCCATGCCGATTGCCACGGGATCGAGTCGCTGCTGCGCAAGGGCTCCACTGAAGGAAACCAGCAGCAGCAACAGAACAACGAGTGAAATCGGGATGAATCGATAATGGGGATGATGCCGGCGTTCACGCACGGCATGGTAGCACGTAGCGGGATCTATCATACGGAGGGAGAAATAAATTCATGAGACCGGACCTGGACCTGTCACTATTTTAACATCTCACCAATCGATTCAGATATCATCGGGGCAATCGTACAACGGCGAGCGCCGTTCGGCAGCTTCTTATCACAACCGGAAACCGGCATTCCTGATGAACCAGCATTTACTGTTCAAAAGAATGATTTCAATACACCGTAGGTTACAACCGAGAGATTTCGCAATGGCGCTGGCAATCTGCGCCGTTCTTCTCTCCACTACCCGACTGCTGGCTCAGTCCGGGGGGAACGCTTCGGCCGCGGGCATTGTTTCTGAAAAGAAATCCGGCGAGCTGATTACCGGCGCCACCATAACGCTGTTGAAGGACACAACAGACAACCAACAAGTTACAGCGGACAAAATCCGGGGAGCCATCTCCAATAAATATGGCTTCTTTTCCATTCCCGGCATAACGCCCGGCAGGTATATCCTCTCAGTCCGGTCGATAGGCCATCAGACCCAGAGGATACCGATTACGATAGCCGACGGAAAACCGGTCCGCGTGGATGTGCAGTTGGAGATGCAGGATCTGCAACAGAACGGAATAGTGGTGGAGGGGACAAAGGAGCACTCCTCCACCGCATCGATCAGCCGCGTGGAAATCCGGCCGGAGTTTATCCAGCAGTTGCCGGCAATCGGGGGGGAAACCGACATCTTCCGCGCGCTTCAGCTCCTCCCCGGCGTCAAATCGGTCAGCGAGATCTCCTCCGGCCTCTATGTCCGCGGTGGCTCGCCGGACCAGAACCTGACCCTCCTCGATGGCGTCATCGTTTATAATCCAACACACCTCGGAGGTTTTCTCAGCACCTTCAACTCCGATGCTGTCCGTGATATCAAGTTGATTAAAGGAGGAATGCCTGCTGAGTATGGTGGACGGCTGTCGAGCGTGCTCGATTTGACGATGCGTGAGGGGACGAAGGAGAAGATCTCGGGGACGGC
>JBDSJW010000102.1:0-9913 GCA_039917235.1 Kapaibacterium sp. (SeqCode)
GGGAGAGCCCGGGCCGGTCGGCACCATTTCCGGAGCCGTTGTCGATGCGGCATCAGGCACGGCTCTGGCCCGCGCCACCATTGCCCTGCGGAACGGCGGCGACTCCCTCCTTGTCACCGGCGCCATCGCCGAACGCGATGGGAGCTTCTCAATCTCCGGCATCGGTCCCGGCAGCTACTACGCCCGCGTCAGCTTTGTGGGATATACCCCACGCCTGATCGATGTGGCGATCCGCCCCGGCGCTCTCGATGTGGCGCTTGGAACGATAGCGCTTCAGCCCGATCCATCGCTGCGCAACGAGGTAACCGTAAGCGCGCGGCGGCAGTTTATGACGCAGGCGATCGACCGGACGATCTACAAGACCGCCGATCTGCTTGTGGCGGATGGCGGGACGGCGATCGATCTGCTGCGGAATGTCCCATCGGTCGATGTGGATGCTACCAGCAGGGTAAGCCTCCGCGGGAATCAGAACCTGGTGGTGCATATCAACGGCCGCCCGTCGCTGCTGACCGGGGACGCGCTGACCGCGTTTCTTCAAGGGCTGCCGGCGGACGCGATCGAACGGATAGAAGTGCTCCCCAACCCGTCGGCGAAGTACGATCCCGACGGGATAAGCGGCATCATCAACATCGTCCTGAAGCAGCATGGCAATCATGGGTTGAGCGGTGGTGTGAACACATCAATCGGCACGCACGACAACTACACCATCGGCGGGAACCTTGGATACAGAGGTGGCCCGTGGACAATCTCCGCGAGCTACGGATTTACCTACGGAACATCCAACGGAAGCGAGAATCGCGTGCAGACCGATATGCGTGCCGCGCTCCCCACCTACCAGGAAAAGAACTCGGTGAGCACGGAGATCAACCGATCGCACGTGCTGAACGGATCGATCGATTACGCCATCGACAACGCCCAGACGCTGACTCTCTCGGCGATTCTGAACAAACGGATAGAGTCGGAGAGCGGTGTCAACGCCTACATGGATCTGGATGGAGGCCGGCAGGTGACAGGGCGGAGCCGGCGCGGGAGGGATGAATCGCACGATGCCGCCGGGAGCGATTATCGTCTCGGCTACAAATGGGCGCCGGAGCCGGGGAAGCATGAGCTGAGCGCGGAGGTGCGGTACAGGGCGGATCGCGATCCCCGGCTGGAGCATTTCGTGCAGGAGAATCTGGCGCCGGACGGATCGTACGAGATCGGCATTCCGGGGCGGCAGCGGACGTCCGATGTTGACGACGATCACGCGGTCACGATCCAGGCCGATTACGCGCGGCCGCTCGGCAACGGCAGGCTGGAGGCGGGATACAAGGGGGATATCGAGACGATCGGCAGCGATATTGCATCGGAGTCGATCGACTCCACATCGGGGATATATCATTCAGATGCCGGGCTTGACAACACATTTGCGTACGACCGGAGGATTCAGGCCCTTTACGGCAGCTACGGCCTGGAGAGTGGCGGATTTGGCGCGCAGGCCGGCGTGCGCCTGGAACAGGCGTGGACATCGTTCAACCTGACGACGACAAAGGAGGCGTTCGACAACAACTACTTCAGCATCTTTCCGAGCGCGTTTATCTCCTACAAGCCAAGCGATGCGCTCCTGTTCAAGGCAAGCTACAGCCGACGCATCAACCGCCCCGATGCGGGTTCGCTGAACCCGTTTGACAGCTTCGAGGATCCCCTGTTCAGGCATGTGGGCAATCCCGCTCTCAAGCCGGAGTATATCAACTCCATGGAGTTCAGCATCTCCCACTTCACGGAGAAGACGACGCTGGCGCTGACGCCGTTCTACAGGCAGACCCTGAACTCGATCGGGTATTTTCTCAGGATCGACAGCAGCGGCGTCTCCACGCTGACGTTCGAGAACTTCGGCGTAAGCAGCTCCGCCGGTGCCGATCTGGTCGGCTCCGCGAAGATCGGCGAGTGGCTGAACGCGGTCGGCAACCTGGGCGCCTACAGGATCGTCACCGACGGGAGCAATGTGGAATCGGGGCTGAGCAATGATGCGTTCGGATGGAACGGCAGGATCAACGCGACGGTGGAGATCATCCCCGGCTTCGATTTCCAGGGGAGCTATTCCTACTACGCGCCAATCAAGATCGAAGGAGGGGTCATAGCGGGGAGAGGCACGGCCGATGTCGCGGTGCGGAGAAAGCTCTTCGACAACCGCGGGGCGCTCGGCCTTCGGGTAAGCGATCTGTTCAACACCTCCGGCTTCAATATCACCCATATTGATGGCGGCTTTACGCAGGAGCTGCATCGCAGGTGGACATCCCGGGTTCTTGATCTCACGTTCAGGTACAGCTTCGGTGGTAGTGCCGATCAGGATATGATGAACGCGGAGTAGAGGCTGGATCACGGCTTTCGGCTCGCCGACGACGATCAGGGCCTGGCGGTGTTGTCATCCCCGTAACGATCGCGTGATAAACTCCAGCTCGGTCCGTTGCGCTCGCGTGAGCAGCGCTCCGTTGCGCGCCATCGCGTCCCGCATGCGTTCCGTCTGGCGCGGGGTCGGCTGCGTCTGCCGCCGATTGTACCGATTGCGCCATCCCTCAATCTCCACATAAAGCGCATCACGATCCGCCGATTCCGGCTCGGTGAAGGAGATGGTCTCGATCAACAAAATGATCTGTTCCCATTTCGAGAGACGCCGGGCAAGCTGTGTGATATTTCTTCGCACATGATCAAGTCCGGCGATGTAGCCGGCCATAAGCTGGTCGATGGTAATCGCCCTCAGGTGTCTCCCTGGCGCGGAGAGGATTTCCCGGGAGATGCGCGGCGTGGGATTGGAGAGAATCCGCAGAATCTCATCCGGCGCTATCTGATCGGCCAGCTGCAAATACGCCTGGGTTGCCACCTGGCGAACACGACCCCGCGGATGATCCCGCAGCGCGTCGGCGGTCACGGCATCCCTGGAGGTTCCGGTTTCGCCAAGCCCGGCAATTGCGCCGGCCAGCGTTCGATCATCGTTCCTTGCCACCTCCGCGCGATAGATCTCCGGGATATCGGCATCGGGTTTCAGGTGATGGCGCGCGATTGCCCGCATCATCGGCGCCGGATCGAAAAGGGAGTCATGGAGGATATCGCCGGCGGCTTCCGGCATGCGTCGTCCAGTCATCGCGGCGGCGGCGGATCGGATGCCGGACATCGGATCGGTCAGCGCCATCCTCACCATCGCCACAAACAGATCATCATCAGGAATTCCCGCGATCCGTTTCACCGCATCGCGCCTGACCGCGAGATCGAGATCATCAAGCCCGTTCCTCAGATGTTCGATGTTCGCGGGATCGCCATCCGCAATGATGGAGAACGCGGAGCGATGGATCAACGGATCGGGGGATGCAAGCCCCGCCTGAAGAGCGCCGCGGCATTCGGGGAGATGGAGCATCTCATAAACCCGTACCGCCAGCCAGCCGTGGCTGCCGCGCTTCATCTCCTTCAGGCGATTGAGAAACGGAAGCGCTTCAATCCACCGGTCGCAATAGGCCGGTACGATACGTTCCCGGATCGCCTCGGTCGCGATATTCCGTATCACGGGGACGTGATCGTTCAGGCGGAGGAGAAGAATGTGGATGCCGGCCCTATCCGGCGTGCCGGAGATAATCCTGACGGCCGCCTCGCGGAGATATCCGTTCCGGTGAAGACTGTACAGCCCTACCCTGGTCAGATCCCACGATTCGGTTAGATAGAATTCAAGAAGTTTTGATGGGGTGATATCCTCCCAGAGCGAGGCATCGCGATGCCAGGGGAACGCTATGATCTTCCTGATATATCGCTCCATATCAGCCCATTCCATCGGCGACAATGCGCGCAACGCCACGGCGACCAGGGAGCCGTCGGGGAGATGGTGCGCGCCGAGGATTGCCTCGACTGCCAGCCTCTGTAGGTCGGGCGATTGCCGTGCCGGTCCGTGGATCGGGCCGACGATCCGTCGAAATGGTTGCATGGGTTTGATCTCCTCAATTCTCCAACAGCGATCGGCGATGATATGACGATGCCGGACATTCTGCAATTACCGCGAAGGGCAATGCTTTGGTCCCGAATTCATCATTTCCTGTTCCCGAAAATTTTTTCTTAAAAAGAATTGCGTAGTCAAGTGACGACACGTATATTTGTAGTCAAATAACTACATGATGAATTTACGCAGAGATGTTTTTCAGGCAATTGCCGACCCGACCAGAAGAGCCATTCTGTTGCTGGTGGCTTCTCAAGCAATGACGGCCGGAGCGATTGCCTCAAATTTTGATACGGCAAGGCCGACAGTTTCAAAACATTTGCAGATACTCACCGAGTGCGAACTACTTGAACAGAAGCAGAACGGCAGGGAGATCTACTATCTCATCAATGCAAAAAAAATGAAGGAAGTCGCAGACTTTATTGAACCATTCCGCGAAATGTGGGATGACAGGTTTAATAAACTGGAAGCCGTAATGAAAAAATACAAAGCAAAGAAATAGAACACCATGGAGCGGAAAACAAAAATCAAGGCCGAGGACGGCAGGCAGGAACTGCGTATAACAAGGGAATTCGATCTTCCATTGGAACTGCTTTTTAAAGCGTATGTGGAGTCCGAGATTGTTGAGCAATGGATGGGAACGAAAGTCCTGAAGCTTGAAAACAGGAAGCATGGCAGCTGGCAGTTTGAAACAACCGATGCACAGGGGAACACATACGGGTTCAACGGGGTGATCCATGAGTTCAGCCCGAACCAAAAAATCACACGGACATTTGAGATGGAGAATACGCCCTTTGGCGTCCAGCTCGAGTTCCTGGAGTTTGAAAAACTTACCGACGACACCAGCAAGCTGAATATGCACATCGTATATAGATCAGTCGAAGACAGAGATAAGATGCTGCAAATTGGCATGGCTCAGGGGATGAATATGGCCCATAATCGATTGCAGGGCATCGTAAACAAGCTGAAATGATTCATTATGGCAAAGAGAAATAAAATCGTCTATTGGGTTTCCACCATCTGGCTTGCATTGGGAATGCTGTCAACCGGGATGGTGCAGTTGCTCAAAGTGCAATCGGAGGTTGATGCAATCACGCATCTGGGCTATCCCGTCTATTTCCTGACCATCCTGGGCATCTGGAAGGTTCTGGGAGTTGTGGCGGTGCTTATCCCTAAATTTCCCTTGGTGAAGGAATGGGCGTATGCGGGATTTTTCTTTGCCATGTCGGGAGCAACGCTTTCACGTATCGCATCGGGTGATTCCGTGAGTACAACGTTCCCGTCGTTGTTGCTTCTGATTCTGACAGTGGTGTCGTGGTATTTCAGGCCGGCGGATAGAAAAACCGTTTCAGTTAATCAATAAATGAATATGATGAATCCCAAGGTTGATAAATATCTGAATCGGGTCGGGAAATGGCGGGAGGAACTGGAGAAGTTGAGGATGATAATCCTTGACTGCCAGCTAACCGAGGAATTGAAGTGGGGTGTTCCCTGTTACACGTTTCAAGAACACAACGTGGTGTTAATACATGCGTTCAAGGAATACTGTGCGGTTTTGTTCGTCAAAGGCGCATTGCTGGGGGATGCTGATGGTGTCTTAATTCAGCAAACAAAGGATACGCAGGCGGGGCGCCAGATTCGGGTTGCCAGCGTTCAGGACGTAGTGGAGATGGAGCCCATCCTGAAAGCCTACATGTATGAGGCCATTGAGGTGGAGAAGGCCGGTTTGAAAGTGGATTTTAAAAAGAGCAAGGAGCTTGTGTTCCCCGAGGAATTTCAAAACAAATTAAATGAAATCCCTGACTTGAAAGTCGCTTTTGAGTCTCTGACGCCGGGACGGCAGAGAGCGTACAATCTTTACTTCTCCGCGCCAAAACAATCCAAGACCCGGGAGTCAAGAATTGAAAAATATATGCAGCAGATTCTCGATGGAAAAGGGTTGGATGATCAGTGATTCGGTCGGGGCAACGGCGCGACGTGCGAACACGGGCAATGGCAGCGCGAAGAAACCGCTGAAGACCTTGACGGGATCGGCTGTGACAGGTTCATCAGCGGATTTTCGGTTTGTTGATATTATCGTTTCCGCCTGAGGGTAATGCGCGCCCCGCGCCATCTCCACGCTGCCGTTCATATCTCTCAGATTACATATTTACTCTCCATCCATCCCGAACCCCAGCGAAGTTTTGCTTCGTCTGCTTCGCCACTCCTTCCTGTTTCCTGGCATTGTGTCCCAGTGGAATATCGATCCGCCGCGGTCATCCCAGATATATCGATCCTGGCCCCCGCCGTCGATAAAGAGGCCGTAGGAGGGGAGCTCATCGCGGAATGTATTGAACGGCGGATATAATGTCGCGGTGCCGAGAGGGGGCGTATCGGACCAGCCGGTATCGGTGGATTTTGGGTAGTAGATGTTGTATTCATCATCACCGCCGCGATCCCAGAAGAGCGCGATGCTGTTAAGATCGGCCGAGCCGGCGCAGTTCGATTTCAGGAAATAGCGATCGTTTCCGCCGCCGTCGATTGAAATACCGATCGAGCCATCGCGCGCATGACCGTTGTACTGGTTCTTGGCCGAGTCGTAGCCGATCGAGTAGGAATCGTTGCCGGCCAGATCAACCTTGCAGCCGATCGCAAAATGCGCGGCCGAACCGATGGAATATTTTCCGCTTCGATAGGTGTCATTTCCGGCGCGATCCTCCAGTGCCCCAAATCCCCACCAGTAGCCGGCGCCCTGACTCCATACCGGCGCGCTGTAGTAATCATCCCCCGCGCCATCGACCAGCATGCCGACTCCTCCGGCAAGACTGTGGCCGTCGCCAAGATCGGCCCTGCGACCGTAGCCCACTCCCTGCGCCATTGAGACCGACTGGTTGAGATAGAGTTCGGAGATGGCTCCATCGTCGCGGGCGATATAACGATCGTTCCCCTTACGATCCAGAAGAACCCCGGCGCCGAGCGTGCAGCCAAGCCCCTGCGCCTGGCTGCCGCAGGTATAGCGATCGTTGCCGGCCAGATCGACGAGCGCTCCCACGCCGATATGCGCGGTTCCCTGGCCCCAAGTGCTGTCAACGATGTACTGGTCATCGCCGGCCATGTCCATCAGCAGCCCCGTGCCGAACCATCCCGCCCCCAACCCCGACTCGCGGATACGATAATAGTCGTTCCCCGCAACATCGATGATCGCTCCGAAACCAAACAGCCCGCATCCCATCGCCGCCGGGAGTTTCGGCTCGTCGTAGGTGTCATCTCCCGCCAGATCGACCACGATGCCGATTGGTCGAGCGAGGGAGAGGGGAGTCCCCTGGCGTCCCGAATAATGATCGTTGCCGCCGAGATCGATCGTCAGAAACGCATCGCCGGAAATAGTGTCGTCCCTGGTGCCGTGGATGGCGAGCATTCCAAGCCGTGTCGGGATCGCCAGAGAGAAGAAGCTTCCATCGACCGGCGCCGATGTATCGGCCGCGAGAAGATCGGTGAGCGCCGCCTGGAGATAGGTTGCCATGATCGCCGATGCAAACGCGACACGACGCCGGTCGGTGCGATGAATGATCTCGAAAATATACCGGTCGTGCGTGGCGGGCTGTCCCTGCCGTTCATCGAACCACGGTTTTATGGCGAGGGAATAGAGCCGTTCGGCGGTGGCGCGTTCGGGGGATGAAACGCCAAGAGCGGGGAGGATCAGGCTATCGGGATAAGCGCCATCGAACCATGTCGCGGCCTCGCTGGCGCCATCGTAGAGCCGGACGGCGAAGAGTTTCACGCGATCCGGCAACCGTTTCCAGATCGCGCGATCCTTTGCACTGAACCCGCTGTTCCGCGCGCCGGCCAGCATCGAGTCAAGCGCGGCATCGGCATTCACATAATGTCGGGTGGATGGGCTGGCGTGCCAGAGGGAGTCGAGCGCGGGGGGAAGGTTTCGTCCGGCCGAGATGTCGGTGAGGCCATAGGCGATCCTGATAACCGCGGCGGGATCGCCTGCATTGTCGAGCAGCGCCCCGCTTATCTGCCCGCTGTAGCGCGGGACATTCCGAACATCGCGAGAGAGCTCCCAGATCGAGCGGAGCACCAGATCGTCGGGATTGTAGTTAAGCATCTCATCGGCCGAATAGCCGATCACCCCATTGCGCGCGCCGATTCCGGCAAGCGCTCTGCTCCAGAGACTATCGGGGATCTTCAGATCCTGCCGGTGCGTGGCCGAATCGTTCTGCGCTGAAAGAGATACCCCACGGAGGAGGAGGCTTGCCAGTAGCAGCGCTCCTTGGAGCGTGCCGGACGAGAATAATCTGCGGATCATGGTCTTCAACATAGTGGCGAGGCTGGTTGCTGGTCTGGGAAGTACACTGGATAAAGTTTGGAAAAATATCCGGTAGTTGGACTGAGATAATTCTATTTCCCGCTGAACATATTCGGGAGATATATCGCTGCGATAGCATGACCTTTGTGCATTAAATCTTTTTATACAGGTCCGCCGATCGCCGTGGCTGCGCGCGTCTGCCCTCCGCCACCTCATTGATAACCCGCCGGACAGCGAGTGAAATGGGATCCTCCGGCCTCATCTCAAGCGATTGTCTGATGGAAGCCTGGGCATCGGAAAGCCTGCCGGCCATCAGGAACGCCACGGCGAGATTTGCGTGAAGCCCCGCATTTGCCGGGGCAATGCTGACTGCATGTTCCGCTGCTATCAACCCATCATCCGCAAGTCCCAGATCCAGACATGAGATTGTAAATTCCCGGGCCACGTCCGGATTGTTCTTCTCAAGATCGAATGCATGCCTGAATTCGTCATTGGCGGCAGCGGGGTATCCAAAAGCCTGGTATCCTTTCCCTTTAACCCAGAAGGCGACCCAATTATCCGGGCCATATGATGTCACAGCGTTCAGGATCCGGATGCCTGCAACAAGATCCCTCCGCGCAGTCGGGGAATTATTGTCTTCACGGTCATCCAGTTTCATATGCGGTTTAATCAGATTGCAGCCGGTCGTATGGGCCTCATAATATTGCTCATCGCTGGTGATCACAATATCGGGCGCAAACGATAGTTCTGTAGAGTTGGCTTTCCGGCGACCGAAGATGGATGATAGAAATCCCATGACAGCATATGAACATTCGTTGGGGGCAGACGGCTGATCAGTGCCTCACTGTCCGCTGCGAACATACGGAATACCTGCTTTCACCAGGTGGGAGTACGTTCCATGTTGTGTAATAGGTCCGGGCATGATTTGATGGTTTTCTACCGCCGTCCCACTCCTCCGGCAGCACCGCCGGGAAGCGGATGGGCAATCACAGGAACTCCAATGTACACGATGGAACATGGAGGATACGTGATTCGACTGTGATGCCGTTTCCATGGGCCGACCGTCTCATCGGCAATTGATCGCCACGGCGATGCCACTTTTTTGATTGTCCTGTCTGAGTTTCCGTCATCATCGGGCGACAGGACTAGATAGCCGGTTCTTCCCCCGTTTCATGAAAAACCCCGAAATCTTATCGATATCGGGGTTTCTGGTGGTCCCGGCAGGACTCGAATAAGTGTAGCTCGATACGCATCTCGGATAATTAAAAAGCCGGATTATCTTTAAAAATTCTGCTTTTCCCAGCTTGATGGGTCAATGAGTTTGAAGATGACATAGTTGGTGATGAGAAAATCCTTACCCGTTTCCTTACCCGATCGTATTTTGTGCAAAACGATTTCCCTGAGCACAAATCCGACTGCATATGAAGATCACATTCTGTCTCCGCGATGCAAAAGCGGACCGACCGGTCCCAATCCACTGCTACATTCATTTTGAAGATCGCCAGATCAAGATCGCTACCGGACAGCATACCCACCCCAAGCTTTGGAACCAGAAACGACGCCGGGTCAGGACCGGCGCGGCAAACGAATCAGTTGTGAACGCAGCGTTGGGACAGATGGAATCGGATATCCATCAGGTCTTTGCAACGATGCAGGCGAAT